>JAFRRE010000045.1 GCA_017428285.1 Bacteroidales bacterium
AGGCCACGCAGGTGTCGCTGTTGAGGCCGAGTTCCTTGTAGTTGTCGACCTTAGCCTTCGAGGCGGTGTAGACAGTGAAGTTCGGCTTGAAGTCAGCCAATTCCTCAGCCGTGGGCTTGATGAACATGTTCAGCACGAAATGGGCTTGCCATGCCACTTCCATGATGAAGCGAACGGCCATGCGGGTGTCCTTGTTGGCGCCGCAGAAGGCGTCGACGACATAGAGGTTCTTGCCGCTGAGTTGTTTCTTGGCGAGGTCTTTCACCTGTGCCCACACCTCTTCGCTCATCGGGTGGTTGTCGTTCTTGTAACCCTCAGTGGTCCACCACACGGTGTCCTTCGACTTGGCATCCATGACGATGTATTTGTCCTTAGGCGAACGGCCGGTGTAGATGCCTGTCATCACGTTGACGGTGTCGAGTTCGGTCAAAACGCCTTTGTCATAGCCCGTCAGGGCGGGGTTCATCTCGTCCTTGAAGAGCTGCTCGTAGCTCGGGTTATAGTAAACATTCTTTGTGCCGGTGATGCCATATTCGGCCAACGCGGCTTTAATCTCTTCGATGTTTTTTGCCATAATTGTTAGTTTAGTTGAAATGATGCGCAAAGGTAACGATTATTTCTTTTTGTCAAAAAGAAATAGCCTTTTTATTTGGTTTTGCTTCAAGATTTTGGATTGTCAGCGATAAAATCCTACCTTTGCAGCCCAATTTTAAATCCACTTTAATCACATTAATTTATGCGAAAACACCTCCTGCCATTCCTGACAATGGCACTACTGATGACCGCTCCCTTTGGAGCGAAAGCCCAACAGGGCATAGAAAATTATGTATCGGCCTCGGGCTATGTGCTTTATCGCGCACCAGGCGTTTATTCCCCCGATGGAGCTTACTATTGGGATTTCGAGGAGGACTTTGAAGAAGGTCGCATTCTCGACTGGACCCTTATCGATGCCGATGGCGATGGCCACAACTGGCAACTGCCTTCAACTGGCGGCATGGGATTTGGCGGCTTCGATGGTATGCTGGTGTCGTATTCTTACGACAACGCCACTACTTCGCCGCTCACGCCCAACAATTTCATGGTTTCACCCCGCTTGATTGTTCCTGAAAGCGGCGAGATACTTTTTCATGCCAGTGCTATGGATGAGGCTTATCCCGCCGAGCATTTTGGCGTGGCCATATCGACGACGGTCAACGACAACCCATCGGCTTTCACTACCCTTCAGGAATGGAATCTGACCGCGAAAGACAAAGGAACCCGTCAAGGCAATTGGCATGTGTACTCCGTTGACCTTTCTGCTTACGCAGGTCAGGAGGTTTATCTCGCCATCCGTCATTTCAACTGTTCCGACAAGTTCGCCATTTGCATTGACAATGTTTTCATCGGAAACGTCAACGCCGGTTTCTTAATCGGTAGCGATATTGTTCTTGATGGTCAGACAGTGGCCGAGAATCATTTTGGCACTAGTTATTTGCTGAATACCAACGGTTTTGCGGACGGCTCGAATCACACGACCACCATTCGTGCTAATTATGAGAATGGTGCAATGATTGAGAACGAATACGCTTGGACTTACCGCACGCCCGACCACTTCCAAGGCTCACCTACAGGCCTTCATGCCGAAAGCGATGGCAACCAAGTGCAACTCTCTTGGACATTGCCTGAGATGAATGTGCCTTTCCCTGTGGAGGAACTCTATTACGACTTTGCCGACAGCACCTTGATGGACCTTACCCTCATCGATGCCAATAACGATGGACAGAACTTCCGTGTGTATCCATACGGAGGCTATAATGGAGGTATAGGTCTGCGCTCATGGTCATGGATGGCGGGAATGGATGAACTCAACCCCGACAATTTCATCGTCACTCCGCGATTGACTCCAACTGCCAATGGTCGCATCACCTTCATGGCTTGCGATGCCGACATGCCTGGCATTGCCCCCGACCCTGAGCATTTTGGGGTGGCTGTTTCCACTTCGGGCAACACCAATCCTTCAGATTTCACCATGATTCAGGAGTGGAACAGCACGGGTACCTACACTGAGTATTCCGCCGACCTTTCAGCTTATGCCGGACAGCAAATCTATGTCGCCATTCGCCATTTCAACACAACTGGCGAGACCTATTTCCTCTGCGTTGACGACATCAAAGTGACTGGCGTTGAGGCTGAGGTGACACGTCCTGCCATAGGTGCATTGGTTTATGCTGATAATGAGTTGATTGCCACGCTCAATCATGGTGAGACTTCTTTCACCCATGAGGTGAACCGTTACACCTCTAATTATTGCATCCGTATCATCCAAGAGGGTAGTCGCGAGACAGGTGACTATTATGCCCTTGCTGCTCCTCAATGTGCTGAAGCTGAGTTGGACTGTGTCGCTCCCAAAAATCTCAAGGCCGAGAATATGGGCGACAAAGTGAGAATTTCGTGGGAACGCGAGATTCACACTGGTTTTGAAGAAGACCCACAAGGCTGGACTTTCCTCGATGCCGATAGCGACGGACAGATCTTTGGCATTTATAATGGTGGCGGTATGAACTCGGATGGTTCGGTGAACACGACCAACACCAACGCCTCGCTAAGTTCATTTTCCTATATGAATGGTTTGGGATCGCTTCAGCCCGACAACTACGCCTTCATGCCTCGAATCAAGGTGATGGAGAATGCGTCAATGACCTTCTATGCTGCAGGCTATGATCCTTCGTATCCGACGGAACATTTTGGAGTGGCTGTAGCTTCAGGTGACGGAATGAACATCGCTACTATTGCAGAATGGGATTCCGGTTATCCGTATCACGCCTATTCAGTCGACCTCTCGGCATACGAAGGTCAGGAGATTTACCTCGGTTTCCGCCATTTCACCCATGTGTCGAACTATTCTTTGGTGATTGACAACATTACAGTCACAAATGTGGTTTGGGCGGGAACGATAAGCTCGACATACGGTTACTATGTCTATCGTTCCACCAATGGCCAAAACTATGATTTGATTGGCATTGCCACCGGTACGGACATGCATTTTGATGACCATGATTCCAGCGCCGAGACCTATTATTACCAGGTGACGGCCATCAACACGATTGTCGGTGGAGAATGTGAATCGGCTCCGGCAATGTCGGCTGACGGCATCCATGATTTCGTTACGGTACATACCGATGGTGTGGAAGAGAACGGCCCTTCGACTCCTTCGACAGGCTCAGGAACTGGAGGGACCTTAACGGTTTATCCGAATCCTACCCATGGCATCCTCTTTGTAGAGACGCGATTTATCGCGTCTCAAACCAACGCATATAGCATCACCAACACCATGGGTCAAACCTTGATGACAGGTCAAATCACAGGAGAAACCCAACAAATTGATGTGACAAACCTTCCTCAAGGCATGTATTTTATTGCAATTGATGGTATTACGCAGAAATTTGTGGTGAAATAAACACCAAAAAAACAGGTTTGTAGGGCTGCCGTATCACGGCAGCCGCATTGCAAATACAAATGCGGCTGCCACGATGTGACAGCCCTACATATTATTCAGAAAATCTTATGCCAGACATGGCACTCAGGCGTTTCACCCCGCTCATCCAGATAGTCTTGATGATAGTCCTCGGCAGGGTAGAAGACCATGGCTTGTCGGATTTGCGTGGCAGGATGATAGCCCATCTGCATCAATTCACCAAAGACTTTAATGGCGATGTCGCGCTCCGTGGTGTCGTTGAACCAAATGGCGGAAAGGTATTGCGTTCCAATGTCGATGCCTTGGCCGTCAACTTGCTCAAAGTTATGGATTTCAAAGAAATAGCGCACCAAGGCTTCGTAGGAAACTATTTCAGGATCGTATTCCACTTCGATGGTCTCCAAATGCCCCGTCGTGCCAGTCTTGACTTGTTTGTAACTCGGGCTTTCCATGTCGCCACCTATGAAGCCGACCACGGTCTTCGTCACGCCCTTGAGACGCTTGAAGTAATACTCCACGCCCCAAAAGCATCCTGCTGAGAAATATGCTTTTTTCATTTTTGTTTTTCCTTTTTCATTAGAGAGATTCCTTGGCGGATACTTTCCTCACGCTGTTCCTGATTCATAGCAAAGCCAATGTGGACTTGTCTTACAATTTGGTCTTTGTCAATGTAAAATTTAGATGGACTGCCAGTGAGGTTCATCCGTAAGGCATCCTGTTGATCGATGATGAATATATTGTTGTAAATATCTTTAAGACTCTTGGCATAATCAAGCGCTTCTCCAGGTGCTGAAATCTCAGCGTCTTCAATGAGGCACATTATGTCAATGTCGGCAAGCTCATCCTTCATGTTACTAATGGTCATAGGCAACTCTTTTTCAACCTCTTCCGCCCCAAATCCACAATGCGTGTCGGTGAAAACGAGGATGGTTTCCCTATTAAGCCATTTTTTAAGCTTTATTGTGTTCCCGTCAAGATCTTTTACTTGGATATCTGGGATTTCCTTCCCCATTGTATTGTTGTACCAATCCATATAAATCTTTTGGCTGAGCTCTTGGCCTTCCTTTTCAGTTAGACTGGTGATACCCGCGTAATGCTTTTCGTAATCCACAGGGATGATGTAATTGTCAGTCCTATTGCATGATGCGAAGGCAATAAGAATAATGGAAAATACGAATGCAAGTCTTTTCATGGTTTTACTCCTTGATTACCTTGGTAACGGTCTTTACTCCGTTTTTATTTCTGGCAATCAAGAAATAAACGCCTTTTTCTAATCCTTCGAGGCTGAGGATTTCAGCTTTTCTTGCTTCCAATACCAACTGCCCTAAAAGATTGCGGATTTCTAGTTTGTCAATGTCTTGCGCTTCGATGTGCAGCAGGCCTTTTGTGGGATTCGGCCATACCTGTATGGCATTTTCAGAAGTTTCAGTTACACCCTCCAAAACCATCAAAGTGAGGCCGATGACACTGTCGCAGTCAGGGCCTTCGAGCGCATGGGTGTAGTAGCCGGGCTCGGTCAAGGGACGGCTGAAGAACCAATACGGAGTATCGCTTTCATATAAAGCGTCCTCCATCTGGGTGAGCAAAGCACAACTCTCATAAGCTCCAATCTCCACACGGCCTTTTTGGATGCGTGGGTCGCCCGCAATGTCGGTGTTACCCAAACCTGTCGTGTAAGGCTTGCCTGCATTGAGGCAGATGCTGCGCGAATTCAGGCTCCAGTTCTCATTATGGTAATCGGCCCCTGCACCTTGGGCGGGATGGTTGAAACGGACAAACACACCAGGCTCATCACCGTTGTTGGCAGCTGGCAGGTCGATGATTTCGGTGCCTTCCACACCACCTTGTACGGCACAATATTCAAAGTCACTGATGCCATCCATCTGGCTCGGCTGACCATCAGCCTTGTTGCCCCAAAGGATGCAGTTGATGTATTTGTTGTGTCTTTCCTCATGATAGACACCTCCAATGCTCTCCGTGGCGAGGTTCATCACGAAATCACAATTGTAGGCTGTGAACTTGCCTCGGGCATACATGCCGCCTGCGTTTTTGGCTGAGTTGTTACTGATGACACAGTTTTTGAGTGTCGGCTCTGTGTTATTATAGAGGTATATTCCTCCACCTTTGGTTGTGGCAGTATTGTTGCTGATGCGGCAGTTGTTGTAATCAGCTCCAACACGGTCGCACACGCCACCTCCCATCGAGGCGCTATTGTCTGTGATACAGCAATTGTTCAGCGTGACATGCGCAGTTCCTCCCGTTGAGTTGATGTAAATGCCACCACCGTACATAGTGGCGGTGTTGTTGATGATGGTGCAGTTGTTCAGCGTGACATAGTTGTTCAGGTAGGCTCCTGCGCCGCTGCCAATGGCACCGTTTTGGATGGTGAAACCGTCCCAAACAGGCATGGTAGCCGAAGTGAAGGCTTGGTCTTGCAGTAACACTCGCCGCGCTCCCTGTCCATCGAGGATGGTAGGAAACTTGTTGAAGTCACGAAGCGAGAGGTCAAAGTCGGGGCCTTCGGTGCCTTCAAATCCACCATAGATACGATTGTTGGGCGATATACTGAATGCACCTTCCATGTCGGTGGTGTCGCCAAAATAGATACCCGACTTCACCCAGACCTTGGTGCCGCCGCCACTTGAGAGGGCTGAGGCAAACTGCAACTTGTTGGTGGCGTTGCTCCACGAGGATCCGTCGCCAGTGCCATTTTCGCTGACATAGATGATGCCGTTGTCATCGGCTTGGATACTGACAGGATAGATGTTGGTCACCACGGCCTGACCTTGATTGAAACCGTTTACGTCGTAGGTCGAATAAAATGCGTCGCCGCTGCCGCTCCAGCCAAAATTGAAATGCATCAGGTCGTTGTTGTCATAGCCATCGCAGACAAAGGCGTGGCCACTGTCGCCGTTGGCGCCAGAGTAATATATGGGATGTGACTGGTCAAGGTCGGCTTTCAGCATGGCAATCCATGCCTCTTCTTGGTAATTGCTCTTTTGGCGGTATTTTGCGCCACAATATCCAAAGTAGGAGCGAAGTGCGGTCTCCACGTCGGCCGACTGCGCTCCACTGCCCGAAGCCGAATAGTTCATGTTGACGCTCACACCACAGTGGTACAGCAAGGTGGCTATGGCATCGTTGCTATTCCAAATCTCGTTAGGCATATTATCCCAATGGTAAGTGGTAGCGGCAAAGTTGGCGCTTTGTTCACCGTATTGACTGTGTGTGTAGCTATGTGAGCCAAAGCCCGTCTCAGGATAGTCCCAATACTTCATTACCTGTCCCATGGCAGTAGCCACACAGCCCGCATAGCAGTGACCGCAAGGGCCACCCCACCACCAACCACCATCTGTCTCTGGACAATACTCGTTGTAGTAGCAGTCCTGGTTCCAGCGCGTACTGACCAAAGGATCAACGGTTTGGGTGTTTCGCGTACCGAAGATGCCATGAGATGCATCGTCCCATTGGCGTTGGATTTTCTCCTCAGGAGCGATGCTGTTGGCGACGGCAAAATCGATCATCTCGGAATAATGTGCTATCCATGAGGCAAAATTCTCTGGTGCATCTTCCATGTCGGGAAAATTGCCTTGATTGGACCAGCCCAAAACAGGCGGAAGCACAGTATTGCCAGAAATGATGATAAAGCCTTGGTTACCGATGTTGTAAATATAGTTTCCGTCAGAAGATACCAAATCCAAACTTTGTCCCTTGAAGTCCTGATGAGCGTCGGCAAATGCTTGCGCTGTTTTGTAAGCCAATGCTTTATCGACAGTGGATTGCGCAAAAGTTTGGGAAAGCGAGGTAAAAACCAGTAGTAATACGAGAGATAGTCTTTTCATAGTGATATTTGTTATTGTTTTAATGCGTTTTGAATAGCCTCCATGACCATGTCTTCCATAGTGAAATAAGTGTCAGGATTAGGATGACAGCCGTCTCCGCTAAGCGTTTGGGGTAAGCCGAGATTTTCATCAGCGAGCGCTGAATGATAGTCGACATACATAAGACCATTCATTTCAGCGTAGGTTTTCAGAACATGGTTGATTTCCACGATGGTCTGTCCAGAGTTCTTGATTTCCTTGCGCCACGGAAACTCCGAGCAGGGTGGGATAGAGCTTATGATGGGGATGATGCCGTTGGCTATGGCTAAGTCGCACATGGCGACAATGTTCGCAACAACTCCATCTGGGTCAACCCAATAGTCGTTGTGCGCCACATCGTTGGTGCCCGCCATGATGACCACAGCCTTTGGCTGAAGGTCGATGACGTCGGCCGTGAACCGCACAAGCATCTGTGCAGTGGTCTGGCCACCGATTCCCCTTCCACAGAAGTTGTGGCTGCTGAAAAAATCGGGATGGAAATAGGCCCAATTATCGGTAATAGAGTTGCCCATAAAGACCACTTCTGGGTAGTTTCCACTGGCAATAATGCGTTCGTTATCGGCCTTATAGCGATTGAAGCCGAACCAGTCTTGGGAATAACCAAAAATCGACATGATAACAAAAATGATGAGTATGAAACGTTTCTTCATATTTCAAATTTTGGCGCAAATGTAGCATTTTTATGAATAAAGTGAAAAAAAAATTCTCAAAGGCTGAGAATCTGCTAATCGTAACGAAATATTTTGTACTTTTGCAGCCGCTTTCAAAAAGACCTATTTATATGATTAACATAACCTTCCCTGACAATAGTGTCAGACAATTTGAAGCCGGTGTCACGCCGCTGGATATCGCCAAGAGCCTGAGCGAGGGTTTGGCACGTAACGTGCTGTCCGCCAAAGTGAACGGCAAGATGTGGGATGCCATGCGCCCCGTCAACGAGGATGCCACCATCCAACTCTTCACCTGGGATGACCCTGAAGGTAAAGCTACCTTCTGGCACTCTTCGGCCCACCTCATGGCCGAAGCCATCGAGGCCCTCTATAAAGGCGTGAAGTTCGGCATCGGCCCCGCTGTGGACGCTGGTTTCTACTATGACATCGACACGGGCGACATCACCCTGACCGAGACCGACCTTGTCGCCATCGAGAAGAAAATGCTTGAACTGGCCCGCGAGAAGCAGACCTTCGAGCGCGTTGATGTGAGCAAGGCCGAGGCCCTGAAGTATTTCACCGAGAAAGGTGATGAGTACAAGGAAGAACTGATCAGCGAACTGGAAGACGGTACTATCACCTATTATAAATGTGGTGCTTTCACCGACCTCTGCCGCGGTCCTCATATCCCGAACACAGGCTTCATCAAGGCTGTGAAGCTGACTTCGTTGGCCGGCGCTTACTGGCGTGGCGATGAGAAGCGCAAGCAGCTTACCCGCGTCTATGGTATCACCTTCCCGAAACAGAAGGAACTGGATGAATATCTCGTGTTGCTCGAAGAAGCCAAGAAACGTGACCACCGTAAGCTGGGCCGCGAGCTGGAACTCTTCATGTTCAGCGACACCGTGGGCAAGGGCCTGCCGATTTGGCTGCCCAAAGGCACCGAGTTGCGCCTGCGCTTGCAAGAGTACCTGACCAAGATCCAGAAGGAGTATGGTTATGAGCAGGTCATCACGCCTCATATTGGTGGCAAGCAACTCTATGTGACTTCGGGTCACTGGGACCACTATGGCGCCGACAGTTTCCGCCCGATCACCACGCCAGAAGAAGGCGAGGAGTACCTGCTGAAGCCCATGAACTGCCCTCACCACTGCATGATCTTCAAGTGGAAGCCGCGTTCATACAAGGATCTGCCTTTCCGCTGCGCAGAGTTTGGCACTGTGTATCGTTATGAGCAGAGCGGCGAACTCCACGGCTTGACCCGTGTGCGTTCGTTCACCCAAGACGACGCCCATATCTTCTGCCGTCCCGACCAGGTGAAGGAAGAGTTCATCCGCGTGATGGAAATCATCGAAATCATCTTCAAGGCTCTTGACTTCAAGAACTTTGAAGCACAGATATCGCTCCGTGACCCCAACGACCACGAGAAGTATGTGGGTACGGATGAGAATTGGGCAAAGGCTGAGGCCGCTATCCAGGAGGCTTGCGCCGAGAAGGGTTTGCCCGCTCATGTGGAATATGGCGAGGCCGCTTTCTATGGTCCCAAGCTCGACTTTATGGTGAAGGACGCCCTCGGTCGTAAGTGGCAACTAGGTACCATCCAGGTGGACTACAACCTGCCTGAGCGTTTCGACCTGAGTTACATTGGCGCCGACAATGAGAAACACCGTCCCGTGATGGTGCACCGCGCTCCGTTCGGTTCCATGGAGCGTTTCGTGGCCGTGTTGCTCGAGCACTGCGCTGGTGAGTTCCCGCTGTGGTTGGCTCCCGACCAGGTGATTATCCTTCCCGTGAGCGAAAAATATCTCGATTTTGCGAAAAATTTGCAATCGTATCTGAAAAAGTCCGATATTCGCGCCCTCATTGATGAGCGTAGCGAGAAGATTGGCCGTAAGATTCGTGATGCTGAAATGAAGAAATATCCTTACATGCTTATCGTAGGCGAGAAGGAAGCGTCTGAAAATCAGGTCTCTGTACGTAAACATGGTCAAGTCGATCTCGGCACAATGCCGACGGATGCCTTCGCAGAGATGATTCGCAAGCAAGTCGAAGAGGAACAGAACAAGAGATAACTAATTAACTGAATATAAACTTAATATAGGAGACTAAAACTATAGCACAGATTCCACAAAAAGGAAGACCCGGTCAGAGACCGAACAAAGACAAAGACGGATTCAACCATCGCATCAATGAGGAAGTGAAGGCTCCGATGGTGCGTCTGGTGGGCGAGGGTGTTGAACCAAACATTTACCCCTTGCGCGAGGCACTGAGAATCGTAGAAGAATTGGGTGTCGACCTCGTTGAGATCCAGCCCGATGCCAATCCGCCAGTCTGCAAGGCAATGGACTACAAGAAGTTTGTCTTCGACCAAAAGAAGCGCCAAAAGGAACAGAAAGCCAAGGCCACCAAGGTCATCATCAAGGAAATCCGCCTCGGACCCCAAACCGATGACCATGACTTCGAGTTCAAGCTGAACCACGCCAAGCGTTTTCTCCAAGAGGGTTCAAAGGTCAAGGTGGAGGTCTTTTTCAGAGGCCGTTCCATTGTCTACAAGGAACAAGGTGAGATCATGTTGCTGAAGTTTGCGCAAGAGTTGGAAGAGTTCGGAAAGGTGGAGATGATGCCCAAATTGGAAGGCAAGCGCATGCAGATGATGATAGCTCCTAAATCAACAAAGAAATAAAAGCTGTAAGCTATAAGCCATCAGATTTCAGCAAACGGGCTGATAGCTGACGGCTGAAAGCTGAAAGCCAATGAAATAAGAAATAGAAGAGTCATTTAATACCTTTAAAATTAATTGTAAAATGCCAAAAATGAAGACCAAGTCCGCTGCCAAGAAGCGTTTCCAAGTAACGGGTAGCGGCAAGTTGAAGAGAAAGCATGCTTATCATGGCCACATCCTGACCAAGAAGAGCCAGAAGAGAAAACGCAACCTCGACCACACTGCAATCGTTGAGAGAGCAGACGAGAAAGTCGTGAAACAAATGCTTCTCATGTAATTAACCTAATGTGTAATTTGTCTCAGCAGAAAAGTTCTCGAAAGGAGCGAGGCGCTGGACGAAAAAATCAAAAGAAATGACAAGATCAGTCAATGCAGTGGCTTCAAGAGCCAGAAGAAAGAAAATCCTGAAGAAGACCA
>JAFRRE010000046.1 GCA_017428285.1 Bacteroidales bacterium
AGCATATTGATGGTCTGATAGTTGCGACCCGTATCGTGCATAAAGCCCCGGAAAGGATATGCCGCCCAGTCGTGGATTTCCACATTGGGCACACAGCCTTGATCATCCGTTAATTGGGAAAGGGTGCTTTGGGCCCAAACAACGTTGCCCGAAACGTGGGCCTTTCCCTTTCGTATGACCAACCGGTACTCATCGGGGCTGGCAAAACTGGTGATGGAATCGATGACGACTTCTTTTAGTTTGTGATATCGCGTTCCAATTTGTTGGAACTCTTTCGGCTCGGGGATGAGCGCAGACGAAGTGTTAGATATCTGTTCTCGGCAGGAAATCAGCCCTTCCAGCTGTAATAACAAGGTGAATATCAATATGAAACGTTTCATAATAGACAAATTTTAGGCTGTAAAAATACGCATAATTTGGTTTGCTCGGTTTTTGGGAAAGCTCCACTATCTTCTGGGAGTCATCAAAAAGGCGTATCTTTGCAAGCGCTAAACAAAACTGACGCTGAAATCATTGAGAGATTGACATGAAGACCATCGACACCTCCAATATGTGTTCGCACTTGCAGAAGAAGCTATTCGATGAGGATGGCGAGTACCATCGTCTATGGATGGCCTTGCAAGACGACAAGGACCTGACAGCTGTGGTTCGCTCACGGCAGCTCCACATCTATCGCAATGGCAAGAAAGTGTTGGTGCTGGCGGGGAAGTCCGCCCCGAAGATTTTAAGGGAAGATCCGATTTGTGAGATGATAGCAGGTTACGCTTAGGAAAATGTGTATCCTAATATGAAAACCCGACATAGCATATCGGGGTGTGACAGGGTCGTCCCTTCGGGACTTTGCAATGATGTCCACAAGACAAACGCTTCCTTGGGGACGGAACTCCCAGGCTGGGTTTGGGATTGGTGGAGTAACTACCAATGACAAGTCTAAAGTCAGAATTTGAAAAGACAACTCGCAAATTTGTAAAAATTTTGCAAATTTAGCGGTTTTCTTTTTGGTTTTAGAAAGATGACCGGAAACTGTGGGATTGTGGTTAGAGGTATTTGTTAAGCTCAACAACCAGTTTTTGGACTGTTGTGGACGATTCTTCTTGGGCAGGGTTCCCATGGGAAACTTCTGCCAGTATTACTTCGGCATTGTCGATGGCTTTTCTCTGACGGCCTAGAAGAAATCGATACATCAACGCGCCAAAACCTTGTATCTTACTATAAGGCATCTCTGTCAGTTTCGACAGCATATCGGGGTATTGGTTGCGGTGAAGGCCCCCCATGTACCTATTGAAATGCAGGAGGAACCAATATTCAAAGGCTTGGTTGCTATATGCCACACGGAAGCCATTGCTTTTGGCCAATAGAATAGCTTGATTGAAGTCGTTGTCAGGATAGTCGTCCTTATCGAACACTACCCAACATTGATCATAGGAATGCTTTTTTGCCTTTTCGGCCTCACGAATGCTGATGGCTTTGTAAACCAGTGACACTGTGTTCATTCCTTGACCGACAGCCTTAATGGTAGCCGCGGTCATGCGGAACGCCTTGAAATAGTCAGGTTCGGTGTTCTCCCCTTCGCAAACAATGAGGAAGGATTGCTTGATCACCCTCACGCCCGTTCGACGTGACAGATTGGATTTACGATGATCTTTCTTTTGCTTCTTACTCATTGCCTGGAGGAATTAAAGATGGATTCCATTTCACCTATAAGAGGCGTAGCGCCATACTTGCCGAGAAGATAATCCTTTTCGAAAGGCGAAGTGCTACGCACCTTGTATTCCGCCAAAGAGTACAGTTCCGTAGCCCCGAAACTGTCCTTTTGGGTAAACCAGACCTGATCCCTGCGGAACAGTCCGGCACTGAGCAGGTAAGTGTCGTGAGCCGTAAACAGCAGCTGGGCTCCCTTGGGATTCGTTTGGGCATTGTTGAACAGAGCGATGATTTTCTTGACGAGCAAGGGATGAAGCTTTGAATCAAGCTCATCGATTACCACACGCTTACCGTTATCCAACGCATCGATGATGGGATATGCCAGTGAGAAATATTTGATGGTGCCTTCCGACTCGTTATGGTTGAAGGCGAAAGAAATGTTGTTCACCTCACGGCCTTCATCGTCATACTGGCGGTGGAAACTGACAATACGGTCGTCGAGCTTTGTAATATTTTCGATGCCAAGGTCGGCATACCTGGCAAACGACGTGATGCGTTCGCGGAGGGTTTCGTCGTCGAGGTGCTTGATGGCGTTTTGCCAAAGGGCTTCATCTTCGGAGCAGAAAAGCACCTGTGTGTCGCCCAGCCAATGAAGCACACTGACGGCAATAGTCTCGTTGAACTGGGCAGCGGTTGAAAGCAGCAGGGCGTTGCTGCGCACCATCTTTTTTCCTACCAGTTCCATCAGTAGTTGATTCTTGGGGCGTACCGTTGTGGTGTCGCCTTCGCGGTAGAACACTTCCACCTCCTTTGCCCGTTTTTTGCAGACACGCCTGTAGAGCCATTCCTCCTTCACCGATTTGCTGTCCACCTCGAAACCATAGCGATAGATGTACTCGCCATCGGTGAAGGTGGCCTCCAGTGCTGTTGGCTCATCGATTGAAGTGGCATTCAGGCGGAAGTTCTCCACGTCGATTGATTCACCCACCTGACTATCCTTGAACGAGTCGGTAATGAAACGCTTGTAGAAGGCAAAGGCTTTGAGCACATTGGATTTGCCTGATGCATTGGCTCCATAGATTACGGCACTCCTTACCAAGGCGATGTCGGTGTTGGCGAGTTCAAACAAATCGTTTGGCTCGGTGAAAGACTCTTTGAGGGATGTGGCAACAAAGGACAGTTTCAGCTCGTCCTTAATTGACAGAAAATTGGTGGCACAAAATTCAAGAATCATACTTTTAACTTCGATATTTGTCAATTTTCTGCAAAAATAGAACTTTTCTTTTAAAAACTGCCAAAAAAACTAAAAGATTACCAAAACAGTTGAGAGTTGGTCAGTTGTGAAAAACGGAGCATAGCCCCAGTTTTGACGCCAAAATCTGTTCGATTTTTGTGTCTAGCCAAACTAAAAGTAAAACCTGCTGACACCTTACATAAAACAAGAACGACAATATTTATAGATATGCCTATCGTGATATAAAAACCCGACATTGCATATAGGGGTGTGGTGGGGTCGTCCCTTCGGGACTTGGCCTGGCGCATTGTCATCGTCTGCGTCCCGCAAACGGCGGTGGGTGTCACCTGACGAGGTGTCAATGCTCTCATTCTTTTAGATTGAAATCTATCTTTTTGCTCTTTTTTCTATTCTTTCTCCAAGTTTTTGTATTTTTGCCCTCAAGTATCGCCTAAACAGCGGTGCGTTTTATTGGAAATAACATAGCGTTAGTGCTATATTCGGAATGTCCCTGAACCTCGCAACTTCAAAAGACATTGTAAGACGAATAAGTGCCAGCGTCTGCGCTATAGCGTGGACTGGACTTATCCTTACAATGGGTCATGCGAGGGCCTTGGGACATTGATAAGTGCCTATCCGCGCTTTTTTATGTCCTGAGGTTCTTTGTTTGAGCCCATCCCCTCCGAACAGATAGTCCTTGCGCTGCAAAACGATAGCGTATGGTAGAGATACCAGTATCTTCCCATTTCTTTACCAACCGAGATGGGAACACTTTGATGAAAGAGTTTGAGGGCATACTGGAGAACAACCCTCAAGTGAAAAACCTTGATGCCGTGGTTGGCTTCTTGCGAGCCTCAGGCTACTTTACCCTTCGTCCTTTCTTGGATAGCATCAATAAAGTAAGAATCCTAATCGGTATTGATGTGGATAAATATATTGCACACGCCTATCAAAGAGGCGAGCTGTTTTTTGGTGCCGAAGAAGAAGTGAAGGAGGAGTGTCTAAGGTTGCTGAAGCAAGATATTGAACAGTCGAGATACACCAAACAAGTGGAGGACGGTATGCTCCAGTTGGTGCAAGATATGTTAGACGGGAAACTTGAACTCCGCGCCCATCCCTCAAAGAAGATTCATGCCAAATTCTATATCCTTTATCCCGACAATTTCAACCAGCATACATTTGGAGCTGCCATTACAGGAAGCAGTAATCTGAGCGGTAATGGTTTGGGAATAGGTGATGACAAGCAATATGAGTTCAATGTCAAACTGACCCAATATGATGATGTTTCATTTGCCAAGCATGAATTTGAATTGCTTTGGGAAGAAGCCAAGGGTGTACCTATCAATGCCGAGGACTATAGGGCTACGCTTGACAAGACCTATTTGAAAGGTGATGTCACGCCATACGAGCTTTACATTAAGATGCTCATGGAGTATTTCTCTGATCGTGTGCTGGCCATTGACCAAGATGACCCATTCGATATGCCTGAAGGTTA
>JAFRRE010000047.1 GCA_017428285.1 Bacteroidales bacterium
CCCAACGAGGATGAGCTTCAGATTGTGAACGCCACCACCGAGCAACTCTCGGAGCTGCCCATCGTCAAGAATGTTGCCATGCAGAACAGTGGCTTCGCCTATATGATTGCCAAGCGGGTGAACCACCTGCAGGCGCAACGTGCGGCAGCCACCACGTGGCGCGAGCGTCGTGCCCGCATCAACACCATCTCGCCAGGCATCATCGTAACGCCTTTGGCTTACGATGAGTTCAATGCCAATGGTGCAGGCTATCAGGCCATGATTGATGCCAGTGCAGCCAGACGCGTGGCTACCAGCGATGAGATTGCCGATGCCGCTGCGTTCCTCTTGGGCGAACACGCCTCGTTCATCAACGGCATCGACCTGCTTATCGATGGCGGCGTCATTGCCTCCATCCGCACGGGAATGTTCAAACTACAAGGTTAAAAAGGAAAGAATATGAAAGCAAAAAACATTATCATGGCAGCCCTTGCCTTACTAATGGCCACCGGCTGCAACGGACAAAGCAAACAAGAAGTCAAACAATCAAACAATAAAGCAATGAGCAAATCAATCGTCATTTTCTTCTCCCATGCGGGCGACAACTACAGCGTGGGTAATATCGAAGTCGGCAACACCAAGATTGTGGCCGACTATATCAGCGAAATCGCGGGTGCTGAACAGTTTGAAATCGTCACCCACAAGTACGACGGCATGGCCTACACGCCGCTCATCAACCTTGCCAAAGAGGAAGCCAACAAAGGCGAGCTGCCGCCTTACGAGGGCAACGCTCCCGACCTCTCGCAGTACGACACCGTTTTCATCGGTGGCCCCGTGTGGTGGGGCACCTATCCGCAGGTGATGTTCACGCTGTTCAAGGACATCAACCTCGACGGTAAGACCGTTATCCCCTTCACCACCCACGAAGGCAGCGGCTTGGCCTCTTGCGTTAGCGATGTGAAAAAGGCTTTCCCGAAAGCCAACGTCACCCAAGGCTTTAGCATCTATGGCCACGAAGTGCGTAGCGGAAGAGTCAAGGTGGAGAAATGGCTGAAGGGATTGGGATTTTGAAAACAATAAAAAAACAATACGATGAAGAAGTTAGCATTATTTGCATTGGCCGCACTAATATTGTCGGCCTGCAACCAACAAGAAAACCATCAGGACAACACCAATCAAAACACACCTCAAATGAAAACAGAAACGACTATTAACGATGTGGCTGGCCGCACGAACTTCGGCTCTAATCATGCCCTCGTGACTACACCCCAGCCTTGCGTGATGATTGCCACTTGGGACAAAGACCACAACCCCGACGTGATGATGGCCGCTTGGGCCGGACAACTGGATTATAACCAGATTGTCATCAGCCTCAGCAAACATAAGACCACCGACAATCTTGAACTGACTGGTGCTTTCACCGTCAGCTTTGCCGACGAGCGCACCGTAGACGAGTCAGATTATTTCGGCCTCGTCAGTGCCAACGATGTGCCCGACAAGGTAGCCCGCACTGGCTTTACCTTCATCCCCAGTCCCAACGTGGACGCGCCCATCATCAACGAGTATCCGCTCACATTAGAGTGCCGTGTGGTGAGCTTTGAGGAAGGCATGTTGATTGGCGAAGTAATCAACCAAAGCGCCGACGAGAGCATCCTCACCGATGGCAAGGTTGACCTCGCCAAACTCAAGCCCATCGTTTTCGATGCCTCCGCTATGTGCTACCGTTCCATCGGCGACAGCGTCGGCCAAGCCTGGGGCAGCGGGAAAAAATATCTATAAGAATCAAAACATCGAATCAATGAAACGAATTATCATAGCATTGCTATTATCAACATCATTATCAGTTATGGCGCAGAAAGAAACTCTCAACCCCTGGGGACTGGTCTATGACGGTGCCCTGACGGAGAACATTGCGGGCGAAGTGAACATCCACCCCGTAACTTACATGGTAGACGGCATCAGCGTGGCCGCCAACGTCTATCTGCCCAAGGGCTACGGTCCCAGCAAGCAGTATCCCGCCGTGGTGGTGAGCCATCCCAACGGGGGCGTGAAGGAACAGGTGAGTGGCATGTTTGCCCAGAAACTTGCGGAAGCAGGTTACGTCACCATCGCCTGCGATGCCCGCTATCAGGGACAAAGCGGTGGCCTTCCCCGGGGCAACGACATCCCCTTCGTGCGCATGGGCGACATCCACGGCATGATTGACTATATCTCACAATTTCCCGGTGTTGACAAGGAGCGCATCGGTGCCCTCGGCATCTGCGGTGGTGGTGGTTATACCGTGGCCGTGGCACAAAGCGACAAGCGCATCAAAGCGGTGGCAGCGTTGAGCATGTTCAACACAGGCCGCGTGAGGCGCAACGGCTACTGCGACTCGCAGATAGCCACCATCCAGGAGCGACTCGCACAAGCCAGTGCTGCACGTCAGCAGGAAGCCGAGACGGGTATGACCGTCTATCCACCTAAGGCCAAGCCCATGATCGAGGAAGAAATTGCAAAACTACCGTTTGAACTCTACCGCGAAGGACAGTTCTATTATGTCACCTCAAAATATGCCCACGCCAACGATGGTGCCTCGGCTCCCATCAGTTGTCTGCTCGACCTGATGATGTGGGATGCCACCGACCGTATGGAATTCATCAACCAGCCTTTGTTGCTGATGGTCGGCGAAAAGGCCGACTCACACTACATGTCGGAAGAGGCCATGCAGAAAGCCACCGGCACTGACGACAAGGAACTGTTTGTCGTCCCTGGTGCATCGCACATCAAGACCTACTATGTACCCGAATATGTCGAACAGGAACGCGCCAAGTTGGTGGAGTTTTTCAACAGAAATCTTTAATAACACGCAATTAAATGAAGAAACACCTTATCATTGGAATGTTTGCTGCCGCGTTTGCTTTTGCGGCTTGCGGCAACAAAACCACTTCCACGGAAAGAGACATGAACACTTTGAGTTTTACCACCGAACAGGCGACCTTCATGTCGGCCATCGCCTGCAACGAGGCCAAAGCCGACTATGTTGCATTGGCTGAGGCCATCAACAATGGTTTGGATGCCGGCCTGACGGTCAGCCAAGTCAAGGAGGCCCTGAGCCAACTCTATGCCTATACTGGATTTCCGCGTTCCTTGAATGCTCTCGGCACCTTGCAGAAGGTGTTGGAGCAACGCCAAAACGAGGGCAAAACCACCGAGGAAGGCGTTGAGGCATCGCCACTTCCGAGCAACTACAATGCTTTGGCACAAGGCACCGAGGTTCAAACCGAGGTGAGCGGTCGCCCCTTTGACTTTGCCTTCTCCCCTGCCGAAGACTATTACCTGAAAGCCCACCTTTTCGGTGACATTTTCGCCCGCGACAACCTCACCCATGCCGACCGCGAACTCATCACCGTGAGTGCGTTGAGCGGGTTGGAGAATGTGATGCCACAGTTGCAGGCGCATGTGCGCGGTGCGTTGAATATGGGTGTCAGCGAAAAACAACTGCGCAGCATCCCTGTGGCTTTGAAAACCAATGGGTTGCAAGCCGAGGCCTTGCGCTGTGAGGCCGCCATCGCTGCCGCTGTGGATGGTAAGACGGATGTGGCGTGCGCCCAGTCGCCTTGGCCAATTGGTGAACTAAACACGGCATACGCCCAGTATTTCATCGGCAACAGCTATTTGGCTCCGATGGACGGAGGCATGGCCAACGTCACCTTCGAGCCCGGTTGCCGCAACAATTGGCATATCCATCATAACATGGTGCAGGTGTTGGTGTGCGTGAGCGGCAGAGGCTGGTATCAGGAATGGGGCAAGGAGCCTGTGGAGTTGAAGCCCGGCGTGATCATCGCCATCCCCGAAGGCGCGAAGCACTGGCATGGTGCCGCCAAAGACAGCTGGATGCAGCATCTCACCTATCATACCGACGTGAAAGGCAATCCAAGCAACGAATGGCTTGAGGCCGTAGATGATGAACAGTATAACAAACTATAAACGATGAAAACAAAAACTATCATTATCGCAGCATTCTCACTGCTTTTCGCCGTGAGCTGCGCAGGACAATCCAACAAATCGCAAACTACTGAAAACATGGAAAATACAACGACACCCGAACAGAAGGAATCGGTCGTTTACATGACCACAGAAATCACACCCGATGCACTCATCCGTGTTTACGAAGCCCTTGGCGTGAAAGCCGAAGGCCGCGTGGCCGTGAAGATCAGCACGGGCGAGTCACAACATTCGAACCATCTGAGGCCGGAGTTCATCAAGAGCTTTGTGCAGAGCGCCAACGGCACCATCGTGGAGTGCAACACGGCCTACGAAGGCAGCCGTAACAACACCGAGAAGCACAGACAAGCCATCGCAGAACGCGGCTACGGCGACATTGCCATGGTGGATATCATGGACGAGGATGGCGAGATGAAGCTTCCCGTGCGCGACACCACCTACATGAAATACAACATCGTGGGCGACCATTTGCAGAACTACGATTTCATGATCAACCTCGCACACTTCAAGGGTCACCAGATGGCTGGTTTCGGTGGTGTGCTGAAGAACCAGAGCATCGGCGTGGCCTCGTCGAACGGCAAGGCGTACATCCATTCTAACGGCCTGACTGAAGATGCTAACCACCTTTGGGAGAATATCCATCCCGAGAACCAGGACAAATTCATCGAGTGCATGGCCACCGCCGCCGCTGCCGTAGCCGACTATTTTGGCGACAAAATTATCTACATCGCCGTGATGAACAACATCTCCATCGACTGCGACTGCAACGGACATCCCGCCAAGCCCGAGCTGAAGGACATGGGCATCCTGGCCTCCACCGACCCTGTTGCGCTTGACCAGGCCTGCATCGACCAAGTGTATCGCCACCAAAACGTGGAAGGCGATGATGCCACTTCGCTCATCAACCGTATCGAAGACCGCCACGGTCTTCACATTCTCGAACACGCCGAGAAAATCGGATTGGGCTCGAGACAATACAAGATGGTGCATTTGCATTAAGCAATGGAGTTTTGCCGCATGAAAACGGGAAAACAAAACAAGTCTTCTTTCGGTCCGATACTCATCATTCTGGCGGGCATCTTCTGGGGCAGCATGGGCATTTTTGTCCGAAGGCTTGCCGAGTATGGTTTCACTCCCATCCAGATTGTTTGCATCCGTGTGGTGCTGGCGGCGTTGATATTTAGCGTGATACAGCTCGTCAAAGACCCCAAAGGATTCAGGATTTCCCTGCGCGACATCCCGCTCTTTCTCGGCCTTGGACTTGGCAGCATACTCTTCTTCACGGTGTGCTATTTTACGGCCATCTCGATGATGACGCTCTCCACAGCGGCTATTCTGCTTTATACCTCGCCTATCTGGATCATGCTGATGTCGCTGCTGTTCTTCCATGAGAAGCTGGCGGTGCGGAAAGTCCTCGCCCTTGCGCTTGCCTTTGGTGGGTGCGTGCTGGTATCCGGCATCTCGGGCGGAGGTCTGACCTTGACGGGGTTCCTTGTCGGTCTCGGCGCCGGTGTGGGTTACGGATTGTACAGCATTCTCGGCACCGTCGCTCTAAGGCGTTACTCGCCATACACCGTCACCACTTGGACATTTGTTATTGCGGCCATCGGCTCCATCCTGATGAGCCATCCGGCGGATATGGTTGCGAAATGCGCTGCCGCCCCGTCGCAGCTTGGTCTATGGGGCTTCGGTCTGTTGACGGCCTTGGTGACGGCAGTCATTCCATTCCTCGCTTACACGCTCGGCCTACGCAGCGTCGAAGCCAGCAAAGCAGGCATCCTTGCTACGGTGGAACCGATGGTGGCCACGCTGATTGGAGTTTTGGTGTTTTCCGAACCCTTGACCCTCATGTCGGGACTTGGTGTGCTGCTGATTCTGGCAGCGGTGGTGATTCTGAATGTTTCCAAGGAATAAACGAAGGCTGGGGTTGCGTATTTATTTGTACTTTTGTCGCAAAACTGAATCAATATGAAAGCATTACTCATCAACGGAAGTCCACACGTCAACGGTTGCACGGCGACTGCCTTGGGCATTGTGGCAAAGGAATTGGAAAAGAACGGCATTGAGGCCGAAATCGCCCATGTCGGCAATAAGAACATCCGTGGTTGCATCGCCTGCATCAAGTGTCAGCAGACGGGTCGTTGCGTGTTCAACGACATGGTGAACGAGCTGGCTCCGAAGTTCGAGGAGGCCGATGCCTTGGTTATTGGTTCGCCGGTGTATTACGCTGGAATGGCGGGCACGATGAATTCCTTCCTCGACCGCCTCTTCTTCAGCACACCATTCAGCAAGCGCATGAAGGTGGGTGCCGCCGTCAGTTCGGCGCGTCGTGCGGGCACCACCGCCACCTTCGACCAGTTGAACAAGTATTTCACCATCAGTGAGATGCCCGTTGCCTCGGGACGTTATTGGAACATGGTGCATGGTTATTCGATGGAAGATGTGATGCGCGACGAGGAAGGTGTTCAAAACCTCCGCATCCTTGCCCGCAACATTGCCTTCCTTGTCAAAGCCATCGCCGCCGAGAAGGAGAGGAACGGCCTGCCGGAGAAAGAAGAGATTGTGTTCACGAACTTTATCAGATAAAACTTGAATTCCGAACCATATATATGCAATGCCGAGACGATGGAGCGCGCCATCCGTGAGGTGGGCATCATCCCGTTTTTCAAGAGCGACATTCCAGGGTATTCCATCAAGGAACTGACGCTGCCAGAGTTTTGGTTCGACGGCGAAGAGGACACGCTCGGCCCATGGGACTGGAAGATCGACTGCCTCGAGAGCGGCGACATCGCTTACGGGAAATACCTCTGCGGGAGTAAGGCCGCCTTCGCGACGATGCCGTTCTACCGCGAGCTGATGAACCTTCGTCGTGCGACTACCCAACCCGACAAAGACGGACAAAAGATCATGGAATATCTTGCTCAGCGAGGCAGCATCACTATCAAGGAGGTGCGGGCCTTGTTAGGTGTAAAGAAAGGCGCCGCCGATGCCGCCATCGCGAAGCTGCAGCACCAATGTCGCGTCGTCACGGGTGTGATTGAGCGTGTATACCGTGGCCCCGAGCAGACCTACAACGGCTGGCAGGTCTCATACTTCTGCACGCCGGAGTCGCTGTTCGAAGACGCGCTCCAATCCAACCACACACCCGAGGAATCGCAGGAATTCTTGACAGACCACATCGCTAAGTTGTTCCCAGAGGCTACGCACAAGCAGCTATTGAAGGTGCTGAGGTGATTAAGGGAATCCGCGACTTGGGCGAAGACCTGGGTTGCGGTTTTTTTTTACGGTTCTCAAATTAAAACAATCCGCGACCCAAGCTGTGCTTAGGTCGCGGATGTGTTATTGAGGTTTTATCGCGCTTAATAAGCAGCGGTAAAACGCTCCTTGTGGTGGTTCTCCTGCTCCAATTCATCGACCATCGCCACGGCGTAGTCCTCGACGGAGATGAAGCTCTCGCCTTTCTCATCAAAGAGCATGTCGTCCTTGCCCAAACGATATTTGCCTGTGCGCACACCCGTGGTCATGTTGCCGAGGTTGCCTGCGGGTGAGAAGAAAACCCAGTCGATGTCGTTCTCTTTCATCAGGGTGTTGAGGTAGAACTCGCCAAGACTCTTCACACCGGGCAGCCATGCTTCTGGCAGCGTGCCGGTATCGACAAGGCGCACGCCCGGCTTTACAAACAAAGTGCCTGCACCTCCCACAATCAGCAGACGGCGCACACCCGCTTGCTTGGCACCCTCGACAATCTTCGGATAGTTCTCTAACGTGTCCTCATATTGGCGAGGATTGGCCCAACCCGGGTTGTAGGCACTGACAATGGCATCCTTGCCTTTGGCTATTTTGGCCAACTCTGCAGGATTGGTAGCATCGGCCACCACGTACTCAATCAGTGGATTCTTCACTTTGACGCTTTCCATGTTGCGCACGATGGCCGTCACCTTGTGACCGCGCATCACCAGTTCGTTCAAAAGGGCACTGCCCACGAAGCCTGTGGCTCCAATCAATACTACGTTTTTCATCTTTTAATGTATTTGTTTGATTATTTAGGTGTCGTTTGATGGGACAAAAGTAGTTACTTTCAGTAACCTACACAAGAAGGCACTGGAAAGTGACTTGGTTACAAAAAAGTTTGAATTACTTATTTTCAAGCATTTATGGAACAATAAAAAATATCTTTTTTTGAACACCAAGTTTCTTTCGGAAATTATTGTACTTTTGCGGCATGAGAAAGATAAACAAGCCCGTTGACCCCAACTATTTGGAATGTCCCATCCGCAACGTGATTGAGAAGTTTGGCGACAAATGGTCGCTTTTGGTATTGTATCACCTCGACGCGCACGGGACGATGCGGTTCAACAGCATCCATCGCGACATGGCCGACTGCTCGCAGAAGATGCTGTCGCAGACGCTCAAACGGTTAGAGCAATTGCACCTAATCAGCCGCAGACTCTATCCAGAGGTGCCGCCCCGCGTTGAGTATGCGCTTACGGAGACCGGCAAAAGCCTGATGCCCCACATCAAATCCCTTATCGACTGGGCGAAGGCACATTCCGCCGAAATGATGAGTCATTGAAAGCAACATCGAATTATGGAAAAAACAGACATCATAAAGAAAGCATTCGATTTCCTTCGCGAGAACAACGAGGGAGTGCTGGCAACGGACAGCGAGGGCAAGCCCTGCCTGCGGGCCTTCCAAATCATGAAACAAGAAGGTGAA
>JAFRRE010000048.1 GCA_017428285.1 Bacteroidales bacterium
AAACGAGCCCTTGGATGAGCAGCCAATAGATGAGCCAATAGAAGGCGTGGAAGACGCTCAGGCTCAAGAGGATGAATACCATGTGATACCACTGAAAGGGATGTTCGAGAACTGGTTTCTCGACTATGCCTCGTATGTCATCTTAGAGCGTGCCGTGCCCGCCATCGAGGATGGCCTGAAGCCCGTGCAACGCCGCATCCTGCATTCGATGGATGAACTTGATGACGGACGTTTCAATAAGGTGGCCAACATCGTGGGTAACACGATGAAATACCACCCGCATGGAGATGCCTCTATCGGAGATGCGCTCGTGCAGCTTGCCCAGAAGGACCTGCTCATCGACACGCAAGGTAACTTCGGTAACATCCTCACTGGCGACGATGCTGCTGCACCGCGTTACATCGAGGCCCGTCTCTCCAAGTTCGCCAAAGAAGTTGTCTTCAACCATAAGACCACCGACTGGACCCGTTCCTACGACAACCGTAACGCCGAGCCTGTCTCGCTGCCGGTGAAGTTCCCGCTGCTGTTGGCACAAGGCACCGAAGGCATTGCCGTGGGTTTGGCCTCCAAGTTCCTGCCGCACAATTTCAACGAACTTATCGACGCCTCCATCGCCTATTTGCGCGACGAGCCTTTTACACTCTATCCGGACTTCCCAACAGGTGGCCTGATGGACGTGACCAACTACAACGACGGTCTGCGTGGCGGTAAGGTGCGCATCCGTGCTCGTATCAGTCAACAGGACAAGAAGACGCTAGTCATCAGCGAGATTCCATATGGCACCACTACGGGCAGCCTCATCGAGAGCATCGTGAAGTGCAATGACAAGGGCAAGATTAAGATCAAGAAGATCGATGACAACACTGCCGAGCAGTGCGAAATCGTGATTTATCTCAATCCTGGTGTGTCGCCCGACCAGACCATCGATGCACTTTATGCTTTCACTGACTGTGAAGTGTCCATTTCGCCTAATGCCTGCGTCATTGTCAACCAGCATCCGGCATTCATGGGCGTGAGCGAGATACTGAAACTCAGCACCGACCGCACGATGGAACTCCTCAGCTGGGAGCTGCGTATCCTCATAGAGGAACTTGAAAACAGCTGGCATTGGATTTCGCTGGAGAAGATTTTCTTCGAAAAAGGTATCTATAAGGAGTTGGAGAACAAGGACTATGAGACTTGGGAAGATCAACTCACGGGCATTGAGCGCCGCTTCGACAAATATCGCAAACTGCTGAAACGCGAGATTACGCGTGAGGATGTGGAAAAACTCTGCGAGAAACCTGTTCGCAAGATTTCCAAGTTCGATATCAAGAAGGCCGATGAGCAACTGGCCGACATCGAAAAGAAGATGGAAGAGGCCAAGTACAACCTCGACCATATTGTGGACTACACCATCGATTATTTCCTACATATCAAAGAGAAATATGGCGAAGGCCGCGAGCGTAAGACCGAGATCCGCAACTTCGACAATATCTCTGCCGTGGCTGTAGCAGCCAACAACGAGAAACTGTATGTCAATAGAGAAGAGGGTTTCGTTTGCACAGGCGAAGGCTTGAAGCGCGAGAAGAACAAGGAAGCCTATGAATATGTGTGCGACTGCTCCGATATGGACGACATCATCGTCTTCCACGAGGACGGCAAGTACGCTGTGGTCAAGTTGCAGCCCAAGCTATTTGTCGGACAGAAGGTCATTCATGTCGATGTGTTCCACAAGAACGATGATCGCACGACTTATAATGTCGTTTATCGTGACGGCAAGAACGGGGCTCCGCACTATGTGAAGCGCTTCGCCGTGAAGGGCGTCACCCGCGACAAGGAATACGACCTCACACAAGGCAAGCCCGGATCGAAGGTGCGTTATTTCTCGTCTAATCCCAACGGCGAGGCAGAAGTCATCAAGGTGACCTTGGTGCTGTTCAACAAGAAGCAAAAGACCGTCGACTATAAGTTTGCCGACTTGGCCGTGAAAGGTCGCGACACACGTGGTAACCTGCTCACGAAGTACGAGGTCAAAGAAATCAAGAAGGGCGGGGAAGGTGTCTCCACACTAAACGCCCGTGACATCTGGTTTGATGATACAGTGCGTCGCTTGAATGTCGACAAACGCGGACAATATCTGGGTGCTTTCGAGGGCGAGGATAAGATCCTGCAAATCTTCAGCAACGGCGAGTTCAAGATTTCGGGCTTCGACCTCAACACCCACTTCGATGATGACATGGTGGAAATCCGTAAGTTCGACCCGGATGAGATTTTCTCCGTCATCTACATCGAAGGCGAGACGCAGAAGCATTACTTGAAACGTTTCACCATCGAGGCCGAGACCAAGCTGAACAGCCGTGCTTCCTTTATCGGGGAGCATCCTGAAGCGAAATATCTCGGCATGAGCACCGACACCCTGCCGCGTTTGTTGCTAAGCTATAAGGTTAGCGACGCCGGCAACAGCTTCCCTGATGATGAGGTCAATGTGGAAGAGTTCATCGGCATCAAGAGTTACAAGGCCAAGGGTAAGCGTCTCTCTACGAGAGAGATTGACACTTGGGAGTTTTTGGAGTCCTATCAGCCCGAGCCTTCAGAGGAAACTCCTGATGGTGCAAATGAAATCGACGAGCCTTCCGAGGAAGAGGTTACTGAGAAGGTTAATGTGAACCCCGCCGATGTGCCGTTGGAGATTGTGGAGCCCAAGGGCGATGGTGTGCAAATGGATTTGTTTAATGAGTTGAATGATGATAACAACTAAAATAATAAAAAAGGTCGGCCCTTCGACAAGCTCAGGGACCTTAAACCATTCAAAAGTTAGAGGATGCCTGAGCCTGTCGAAGGCCCCGCAAACCTGTTTCAGTTTGGCTTTAGTGTTACTGGTTGCTTTTCTGCTCTCCAGTTGCCAAACTGAAAAGAAACTGGCCAAGCGATACATGGCGAATCGTCCCAACATCGCGGCGGCGGTGTATTTCCCAGAACAGGCCGAAGTGAAAGTGGAGTATAATGACCAATTGGGCAAGAAAACCGAGGTTTTGAACGGCTTCGACCAGGATGTGTTTCTGGATGTCATGTACCATGCCTATGCGGAAGCCATGGGCGATTATGGCGTCGATGTTTATGTTCCTGAAGACGCTGACAATGTGCAAATTGACTCCACACATTGGCTGATCATCCTTTCGCAAATGGAGGTCGTGGGACGTATCACGGAATACGAAGACTATCTTTTTAGTGATACGGATGAATTCAGCTACAAGCATCCGCTGAACACGGTCAATGTGGCCTCTTGGTTTGAGGTCAACGACGGCAACTGGAGGCCTGTGCTGTTTTGCGAACACAACCTCATGGACGGCTTCGACTCCAAGACGGACTTTTCCATCTGGACCAATACCATCGACTACAACTACTCTATTGACACCCTCAAACTCAAGGATGTGTATAACTATGCCGTGTATTTGGGCAAACTCTATGCGGGTTATACCTATGACTATATGTTGAACAGTTATGTCGGGGCGGAGCTGAAAAAGAAGGGCTACGCCTATCAGATTATGCTACGCTATGACCCGTATGAGAAGAAGTTTCGCTATGCGGAAGAGGATGACTGCTTTATTGAAATCAAAAACTAAACTCTCAGCTCATTTTCTATCATTTCCTTCAACTCCGAAGGCTTGACAGTGCGAATCTCTCCACCTGTTACCATGCTGATGTTTCCCGTTTCCTCTGAAACAACGAGGGCGATGCAGTCGTTATCTTCGGTCACACCGATGGCAGCACGGTGACGCAAGCCATAATGCCCTGGAATGTTGGTTTTGTTGGTCACAGGAAGGATGCAACGAGCCGCTGTGATGCGGTTGTGGCGGATGACCATGGCGCCGTCGTGCAGAGGACTATTCTTGAAGAAGATGTTTTCAATCAGCGGATTGCTGATGTCGGCATTGACCACCACGCCCGTTGTAACGATGTCGTCAAGGTTGTTTTGTCGCGTAAGCAGGATGAGCGCCCCTTGTTTGATGTCCGACATGTTGAGGCAGGCCTTGGTGATGGCATCGATGTTGAGGTCAACATTGCTCCTTACTTTCAGGAACTTGAACCTTTGCATGAACTTTCCTTCTTGGGCTTGTGCACCGATGGTGAACAAGAACCGTCGTATTTCCGGCTGGAAGATAATGATTAGCGCAATGAAGCCCACACTGACAAAGGCTCCAAGGATGGCTGTCAGCATCTCCATCTGCAAGAACTTGACCAATTGCCAGATAAGGAAAAGCGCCACGATGCCGATGAAAATGCTCATGGCGGAGGTGCCTTTCAGCAGGCGGTAGAGCCCAAAGAACAAGGCGGCCACCAAAATGATGTCGATGATATCGAAGACTCGGACTTGTATGAAAAGGTCGATCATGATTCCAAATTTTGTGCAAAATTACAAAAACTCCCGACCAATTCGATGGCCTCGCGTGCATTTTTCACATCATGGACGCGCAGGATGTCAGCGCCATTGAGCAAAGCGATGGTGTTCAGTACCGTTGTCCCGTTTTCCGCTGTGTCGGGTGTGGTGTGCAGCACCTTGTTTATTAAGGACTTCCGCGAGATGCCGATGAGGATGGGGAGATTGTTATAGCGATATCTATCCAATTCGCTGAGCAACTGATAGTTGGCTTCAAGGCTTTTGCCGAAACCGATGCCAGGGTCAAGGATGATTTGTTGCTCGCCGTAGGCTTCCAAAACTTCACATTGCTGCCTGAAAAAGCCCAGCACGGTTTGGTGAATGTCACCACCAAGCGTGTATTGGTGCATCGTTTCGGGTGTACCAATGCAGTGCATCATCACATAAGGAATGTGGTTTTCTCCGATGTAAGGCAACATATCCTTGTCAAATAGTCCGCCTGAAATGTCGTTGATGAGATCGGCACCTTCGGCAATGCAGGCCTCGGCCACATTTTTTCTGAACGTGTCGATGGAAATCAAGGCTTCGGGAAAGGCCGTTTTGATAGCCTTCAGGATGGGGATGACGCGCTCCAGTTCCTCTTGTTCCGTGGCGATGGCATTGTTGGGTCGTGTGGAGCAGCCGCCGATGTCGATGAAGTCGGCACCCTCGGCAAGCATCTGCTCACAGTGTTGCAAAGCCTTGTCCATTTGGTTGTATCGACCGCCATCAGAGAACGAGTCGGGGGTCACATTCAGGATGCCCATGACGGCGGGGCGGTCGAAAAGGATGTTTTGGTTTTTTATTCTGATTTGAAACATCACAGTTTTATTTGCTTTAAGTCCAAATACAGAGGAATTGTTGGTGATTCTTCGGGTATTTCTGATTCGTTTACCATTTTTCTGAAGCCATTTTTCTCGTAAAACGAAACGGCATCTTTATAAGCATCAACGGTTAAGAAACGGCAAGCAGAATTATTGTGTTGAAAGTTGGAAAGTTGCAATGCTTTTCAGCCATTCATATGCAAGGCGACTTCTTTCTTGAATTTCCTCAGGTAGCGGCTCAATATGCTCCATCTCATACAAGAAGCGTTCTGCGTCTTCCCCAAACAAAATAGGTGTCTCTGCGATTGGTCGTGCCATTTTTTTCTTTCTCCTTATTATTTATTTTGCAAAATTAAATATTTTATTGGAAAAATCATATAATATAAATGTTATTTTTCCTACATTTGCATCCGAATTGGTTTGCGAGTGCTTCGATGTACTCAACAGCCATTCGTAACATATTGAACGTTAGAAGCGTTATGCTTCCTTGTACTTGAGAACCTGAGAAATTTTCAAGAGCAATATGAAAACAAGGGATGTATAATGGCTTCACGCTGTATAGCGTGTTGCTGTTATTGCATTTTGTTTTCAGGTAATTCTCAGGACCTTCAAGTACGATGTGATATGACACAGCGCACGCTTCTTTTGTTTGGTTTGTGAATTGTTTAATCTTTAAATTTTAAATCTTTAAATCAATCAAAAATGAAAAAAACCAACAGAAAGCGCTATGAAGCTCCCCAGGTGGAGCTCATAGAGATCGAGCCCCAAGGCATCCTGTGTGCCTCAGCAGGCGGCGGCGAAACGACAGGCTTCGGCGCAGGAACAACGAACATGAACATGCAAGACGGCTACGGCTGGTAAAAGAACGGAGGAACTGACTATGAAGAAAGTAACATTACTGATCGCATTGGCAGCCCTCGTCATGCTGGCAGGCTGCAAGAAAGAGAACGACACCAAGGGAGTCACCCTGAAGGCTTCCATCGAACAGAACATGGGCAACGGAAGGACTTCGCTCAACCCCGCTGACGGTGCCATCAGCTGGACGGCAGGCGACAAGATCCTCGTCAACAACGGCAGCTCGAACGCCACCTTCACCCTCACGGGCGGAGCAGGCACCACCGAAGGCACTTTCACCTATAATGGCGAGTACGAGTTCGGCACGGACAACGTGGCTGTCTATCCCGAGACCGCAACGATTAACGGCAACACGGTGAGCTTCACCCTGCCCGAGGAGCAGGCCTTCACTGCGGCAGGCACCTTCGGTAACGGCGCCAACCCGATGCTAGGCATCTTCAGCGACTCCGAAGACCTCACTTTCACTAGCCTTTGCGGTGGTTTGGGCATCAGCCTGACGGGCGACAACATTGACATTACCGGCATTGAAATCGTTTCCGCCAACGAAAACGACAAGTTGAACGGCACGTTTGAATGCACTGTTGACGAACCCACTTTGGTGGCTGCATTGGACAATGCAGGCACGAACCGCATTATGCTGAACTGTGCTACGACTTTGACTGCCGACCCGCAAGAGTTCTACATTGTGCTGCCCGTGGGCACCTTGGCCGGAGGTTTCACGCTGAACGTGTATTATGGTGACGAAGAGCCCATCTTCGCCAAATCCACTGAGAGCACCGAACTTGTTGTGGCTTTGAACACAGTGAAGAAGATGAATACCTTGGAAGTGACTGCGGTTCCTGAAGGTGCAATCAATGGTTTGTTCTCCATTAATGTCAATGGCGACCAAGTGTATTTTTCGAAGGGAAATTTACAATACCAAGCTTCTTCCAATACGTGGCGTTTTGCTGAAAATCAGTGGGATTATGTTGGCACACAAAACCCATATTTAGGCTCAGCTGGAGGAACTGTTAGCGGTAGTGACAACGCGTTCATTTCTCAAGACTATGGAGGATGGATAGACTTATTTGGTTGGGGCACCAGCGGCTACAACCATGGAGCCGTTTGTTACCAGCCTTGGAGTACAAGCAATACCCAAAGTGATTATTATGCCTACGGTTATTGGGAATATTACCTATACGACCAAACTGGACAGGCTGATTGGGGATACAACGCCATTAGCAACGGTTGCAACGAGGAAAACAGAGGTTGGCGCACTTTGACTGCCGAAGAATGGGATTATTTATTTAACACCCGTACAACCGCCAATGACAGCCGATATGCCAGAGCAAAAGTGAATGGCGTTGATGGGGTTATTCTGTTGCCAGATGCGTGGGATACTTCGGTTTACCCATTAAACAACATAAATGGGAGTAACTACACTAGTAACACTATCACTGGTGATGATTGGTTAGATGTTTTGGAACCCAATGGTGCGGTTTTCCTGCCAGTGACGGGTTGGCGTATGGAAAGCAATGTTATGGGTGTACAAAACTATAGTATAGCTCAAGGTTGTTATCAATCTGCCTCATTTGTTGATAGTACTTATGTGAGATGGATGTTGTTTGGTAAGAGTAGTATCAGTACATTGACTAATTCATACGGTCGTGCCCATGCTGCGTCTGTGCGTTTGGTTCTTAACGTGGAATAAACTGCCAACAATCTAATTTGCAAGGGAAGGTTTATGCATCCGCCTGTTTTCTCTTATAGTGCAAGGCCTTGAGAGGGGAGGGACGGTGTCCTGCATATCATTATGATTATTGCGGAGGCGCGCTTTTGGGGCGCGGCCTCCGCTTTTCTTTTGGTTGTATCGGGGTGGGTTACACCGTTTTTTGTCTTGAGAAGAAAAAAATATGTATCTTTGCCGCCAAAGACAATGATTATGCCCAAGAAAGATACAAAAGCCCAATTTCATGCTGTTTTGGCGCAATGCCGCAAACTTTTTGTCGATAAGATGAAAGACTACGGTCCGGCTTGGCGCATCCTGCGTACACCGTCCATTACCGACCAGATTTTTATCAAAGTGAAGAGAATCAGGACTTTGCAAACAACGACCGAGCAACTTGTCGATGAAGGCGTTGAGCCCGAGTTTATCGGTATTGTCAACTATGCTGCTATGGGTGTCATACAGCTGCAACTCGGGGTGGTCGACCAACCCGATCTGACGGCTGAAGAGGCTACGGCCTTGTACGACAAGGTGACAATGGAGGCTTACGAATTGATGACGCGCAAAAACCACGACTACGACGAGGCTTGGCGCGACATGCGTGTCAGCTCTATCACCGACCTGATTATGAGCAAGGTGCTGCGCACCAAGAGCATTGAGGATCATGGCGGAAAAACGCTTGTTTCCGAGGGACTTGACGCCAACTATTACGATATGATCAACTACGCCGTGTTTGCACTGATTCTGATGAGCGAATAAACACCACGGCCAATACTCGAATGACTATGAAAAAGAGAAAGAAAACGACAACGATTCCTTGGCTAAGCATTTTGGTGGCCCTGGCATCCGCGGTGGGAATTTATTTCCTGCCTGAATACCATATCTGGTTTTTAGCCATTTTGCTGCTTAACCTATTGGTTTCCTTTATTTTTAGCAAAAAATACTCCAATGCAGCCTTGACCATTTGCCGTCTGTTGGTGGGTGCCTTGTTCATCTTTAGCAGTTTCACCAAGGGTGTCGATCCACTTGGAACGAAATACAAAATGCTCGACTACCTTGCCGTCTATGGCATGACCTGGCTGAACGACTTTGCGTTGGTATTAGCTATGTTGATGATTTTGGCCGAGTTTTTGGTTGGAATTTGCTTGATTACTAAGGTGCTGCCTCGATTGGCGGTGCTCGGTGCCACCTTATTGATGCTGTTTTTCACCTTCACGACACTTTTCGATGCCTTGTACGACCTCGTGCCCGACTGTGGCTGCTTTGGCACGGCCATCAAGATGAGCAATTGGCAGACATTCTATAAGAACCTTGTCATCGATGCTGTGCTTGCACCGTTGATAATCAACAACAAGCAACTGAAAAACAGGCTTGGATTGATAGCCCAGCTCCTTATCGGAGGTTTCTTTGCCGCGGCTTTCTTGGGATTCGAGATCTACAACTACCGACATCTGCCTGTCATCGACTTCATGAACTGGAAGGTGGGCAAGCAGTTGAATGCCGAACCTGCTGAGGAAGCTCGTACATATCTCATATACAGAAATAAAGCGACAGGGGAGACCAAGGAGTACATTTCGCCGAATTATCCATGGAACGACTCGGTGTGGATGTCGCAATGGGAGTTTGTCGACCAAAGGACGGAAGGCGGTGCCAGTTACCTAGGCTTTACAGCCTTGGATGAGGACGGCAATGATGTCACGGAATCCATCCTGAACACTGAAAATCTGCTGATGTTCACCTCGCACGACCTATCCAAGGTGACCGAAAAGGAATGGGAGAAGGCTCGGGCGATCACAGAAACCGCAGGAAACCAAGGTTATATTGTGATATGGACGGTCGCCAATGAGCCGGAATATGTGGAACAACTGCGAGAGAAATATGATTTTCTCTATGAAGTGTATTATGCCGATGAGCTGGAAATCAAGCCGATAGTGCGCTACAATCCTGGACTGATATGGTTGGATAACGGCTTGGTGAAGGACAAATGGAGTGCTGTGGATTTCCCACAAGGGGAGAAGTTAGAGAAGTTGTTTAATTAATCACAAAACTTGCAAAACAAACAAAACATAAGTAGAAGTTACGAAAGCCGCCAACCGGCAGGCTTTCGGGCGGCAACCCAGTTGGGTGCCGCCACACCTTGCTTTAAGGTTTTGCGGGTTTTGATTGTTTTGTGACATTATGGGAGCCTACATTATAAGGAAGTTGCTGTACGGTATCGCGGTGCTTTGGGGTGTTGCGACGCTGGTGTTTTTCCTGTTCAACATCCTGCCCGGCGACCCTGCCCAGATGATGCTCGGCCAACGTGCCGACCAAGAGTCGGTGAATGCCATCCGCGAGGAACTCGGCATGAACCAAAGCCTTGGAAAACAATATGTCGAATATCTCAACGACCTTGTCCCGATTTCGTTTTACGATGTCTCCAATGGCACGCAAAAGCTGGATAAAATCGGTCACTATGCCAAATTGGCGACCATTGATGCGACGGCTATTGTGCTTAAAGGTCCTTATCTGCGGATGTCGTACCAAAGCAAGCGCAAGGTCTCCGACATCTTGGGCGAAGCCTTCCCGAATACCTTGTTGTTGGCGGCGGTGTCCATCTCCATTGCCATGGTTTTGGGCTTGATTATCGGCATTTTGGCTGCTGTCATCAACACCAAGTTCCTCAATAAGTTGACGCTGTTCATCACCACCCTAGGTATGTCGTTGCCCTCGTTCTTTGCCGCCATCTTGATGGCTTGGATCTTCGGCTTTTTACTTGAGCACTATACGGGCTTGAGCATGACAGGCAGCCTTTACACCGTCGATGAATATGGCAGGGGAGAGTTCCTCAGTCTGCGGAACCTCATCTTGCCCGCTTTGACTTTGGGTATGCGTCCTTTGGCCGTGGTGACCGAGTTGACCCGAACTTCCTTGTTAGAAGCCATGTCGATGGACTATGTACGCACAGCACGAGCCAAAGGACTGAAGCCGTGGCGCGTCATCTGTGTCCATGCCTTGCGCAATGCCTTGAACCCTGTGGTGACGGCGGTATCGGGTTGGTTCGCATCATTGTTAGCGGGTGCCGTCTTCGTGGAGTACGTCTTCGACTGGAAGGGAATTGGTGTGGTGGTGGTTGACGCGTTGGACAAATACGATTTCCCGGTCATCATGGGCGCGGTGCTTTTGATTGCGGTCATGCTGATTATTGTGAATATCGTGGTAGATATCATTTATGGGATCATTGACCCGAGAGTGAGGATTAGTTAAAATAATACAATATAAATATGCAAGGTAAATCTATCAATGGATACACGCTTCAGCGTAAACTGGGCGAAGGCGGCATGGCCGAAGTGTGGTATGCCGAGAACGAAATTGGCAAACCTGCCGCAGTAAAGGTGCTCAACGAGAACCTATCACGAAACACACAAATCGTGGAACGTTTCCACAATGAGGCCTTGGTAATGGTCAAACTTGATCATCCCAACATCAGGCAAGTATATGGTTACGGTTATATCGATAATCGTCATTGCATCATTATGGAATACCTCGATGGCGATGACTTGGAAGCCTTGCAGAAAAGTGGCAGGCAGTTCACTGATGAGGAGTTGCGTCGCTGGTGGAATCAGACAGTCGACGCCTTGAATTACACCCATGCTTTGGGTATCGCTCACCGTGATATCAAACCATCGAACCTGTTCTTGGATAAAAAAGGCAACATCAAGCTGCTCGACTTTGGCATTGCTAAGGTGAAAGAGAGCATGTCAATGACCCGGACGGGCATGATGATGGGCACGTTAATGTACATGAGCCCTGAACAGGTGAAAGATCCTAAACGGGTTGGGCCTCCGTCTGATGCCTATTCCTTGGCGGTTACCTTCGTGCATTTGCTGACGGGTAAGGCACTTTATGACACTACGACAAGCAGCGAATACGACATACAGGTGAGCATTGTCAATGAACCCGTTGATTTGTCAGCGCTTAATGCAATATGGCGGCAAAAGCTCGAGCCTTATCTGAAAAAGGAAGCGGACAAGCGTCCTCCATTGCAACCTTTTGAAGAAGAAAAGAAGATCGTCCCGAAGGAGACGCCTCAGTCTGAAAGCAGCGATACTGCATCGGCGAACAAGTCCGCTCAGGAAACAGTTGTGCAAGGCGGCAACGTAGGATTAATGCCATCCGCAGAGAAAAAGAAGCCGTCTATTGTTCCTTGGTTGGTTGCTGGTATCGCTTGTGTGGTGGCAATGGCGGCATTCTTGTTTGGCGGGAAGGGCGGTGGAAATGGCGCTGTCATGAATGGATTGAACGATGGCATTCAGGCTACCAATACCATGCTCGCAAGCCAAATTGACCAAAAATATGCCAATTTTGAAGAGTTGTATTCCAAGGATCCTGAGAAGACTGGACCATATTGGGAACAAGCCCAAAACCTTCGTTTGGAAGCCCAAGACCTTATCGACTACATTGAGGATTTGAAGAAGGGTCTGGTGAACTATGTTGAAGGCAACAATGCTTCAAACCATTTGCTTGTCAGTTTTGATACTATAAGGTATGGACGCAAGTGCTTGGACTTTGATTTGTCGAAACTAAAGATGGGCGATGATACGAAACAAGCCACTGCCTTCATGGTAGGCAATGGTAAAGGGGCTGATCTGATTTACCATCTCACTGACTTCAAAGAAGTTGTCACAGAGATAGTAGGCGAGAAAGGTGTCGACAAACTTTTAGGGATAAAAGGAAGTTATACCTTCGAGGAGATGGCTGATGAAAACTTCAATCAAGCTTCGTTAGCAGCCGACATTACCACATTGAACAAAATCATTTCGAATGTTGAAAGCGCTGAAATCATTGCTGTCAGTCAACTGTTGTCGAATATTAATGCCGATGGCTTGGCATGCGATGAGTTCGGAGCTAGGGTGTTTGCTGAAAGCGGTTATCTCCTCTCTGGCCAGACCTATAAGGCTCAGGCCATGGTGACCGCTTGGAAGAACACACAGTTGACAGCTCGTGTCAAACTCGATGGCGGTCCCGAAAAAGAGTATACCAGCAATGCCCAAGGCGTGATTCAGTTGGAATGGAACGTCGGCGTTGGTGTGCACAAATACACCGGTGTCATCGACATGTTGGATCCTACCACCAAGCAAATGGAAGAGTTCCCGTTTGGAGGTGCCTTCACTGTGGCTCCTCCCGCAGTGAGCGTTTCGGCCACCAAGATGAACGTGGTGTATCGTGGTATCGACAACCCGATTGCCGTCGGTGGTGGTGTCGGTGGTGAGATTAATGCCTCGGCCAGCAGCGGCTCCTTGACCAAAACGGGTAATGGTATCTACAAACTGCGGCCCGGTGAGGCCAATGAGGTGACCATCAATGTCACTTCTGGAGGTTCCAGCCTCGGTAGCATGAAGTTCCGTGTGAAAGACTTGCCGAAGCCTGTGGCTATCATCCGTAATGTGATGAATGGTCAAGTGTCGAAGAGTGCTCTGCTCGCTGCCAGCCGTGTAGAAGCCGAGATGAAGGACTTCGACTTTGATGGTGCACGTTATGATGTGATAGGTTATACTTTATTATACAAAACAAATGCTGGCACTCTTAAAGAGGTTAAAGCCAACGGCGACGCTTTTACTAATGAGATAAAGGATGCAATAAACCAAGCCAAAGTTGGTGATATGTTTGTGTTCACGTCCATTCAGGTAAGAGGTAACGATGGTAAGACAAAAATTTTGGAAAGCCCGATAGGTGTGGTCATTAAATAACTATTGTCATGCAGGGACAAACAATCAACGGATACACGCTAAAGCATAGGCTTGGCGAAGGCGGTATGGCCGAGGTATGGTATGCCGAGAATGAAATTGGCAAACCAGCCGCAGTGAAGATTCTCAACGAGAATCTGTCGCGCAATGCACAAATCGTGGAACGTTTCCACAACGAAGCTTTAGTGATGGTCAAGCTTGACCATCCCAACATCAGGCAGGTGTACGGATACGGCTATTTAGGTGATCGCCATTGTATCATCATGGAGTATCTCGACGGTGATGACTTGGATGCGCTGTTGAAAAGTGGTAGACATTTCACGGATGAAGAACTGCGCCGTTGGTGGAACCAGACGGTCGATGCCTTGAATTACACCCATGCCATGGGTATCGTGCACCGTGACATCAAGCCGTCGAATTTGTTCTTGGACAAGAAGGGCAACATCAAACTGCTTGACTTCGGCATTGCCAAGGTGAAGGAGAGCATGTCGATGACGCGGACGGGCATGACAATGGGCACGTTGATGTATATGAGCCCAGAACAGGTGAAAGATCCCAAGCGTGTGGGGACAAAGTCCGATGTCTATTCGCTGGCTGTTTCTTTCGTGCATCTGCTGTCGGGCAAACCCATTTACGACAGTGATACGAGCAGCGAATTCGACATCCAGCTGAGTATTGTTTCACAGCCTGTCGACCTTTCTTCAGTTCCTTCGGCATGGCAAGGCTTTCTTGCACCCTATCTGGAGAAAGACCCTGAGAAGCGACCTGCATTGAGGCATTTTGAGGAAGTGAGTAATGCTCCCGCAGCAGGAACAGTAGCGGCACCCACTGTAGTGCCTATTGAGGAAGTCCGGACTGCCGCAAAAGATACAGAAGCCACCCGAGTTGTGAGGCCTTCCGCCACAACCCCTTCCACTAGCGAGCCAGCCCCGTCTCCCGAACCTCAAGACCAACCCAAAAGCAAAACGTGGCTTTGGATTGTTTTAGCAGCCCTTCTTATTGCTGTGGTTTCGGTTGTTGTCGTCAACAATAACAAAAAGCAAAAAGAAGAGAGAGCAAGAATAGAATATGAAAGGATAGAAAACGAAAGAAGAGAACAAGAAAGGATTGAGAGCGAAAGGATGATGGAGGAAAGCTACTTCAACAACTGTTCAAGCATTACGGATTATCAGGATTACTTGAATCGATATCCCAATGGTCGGTTCGCTGCCCAAGCATCCAGTAAAATCGAGCAGATGAAACATGCTTCTCTGGAAAACAACGTCAATGCATTCATCCAGCAATATACAAGATTGGCAGAAGCTTCAGACAATGAATTGATAGATAGGTTGGTGTCAGAATTATATGCGCCCACAGTAAAACGCTATTTCAGTGCGTACGATAAGGATAGGTCATATGTCGCTGATAGCTATAAGAAATACGATGATGTGTTTCAAGTTTATGGGAAACACTCTAATGTGAGATGGAATACGGTGTCATTTACCGAATCAAATGGTAGTATCCAATTGACTTATGAGGAGGACTACTCGATTGATCGATACGACAATACGAAGTATTCCATTTTTGTCTTGGAAAAGCACATTGAACTCAATAGTGACTTTAAGATAGTGAGTCTTTACGATGTTCAGTTGAGCAAAAGCAAGAAGTAGCATTTTGGCAATCAATGAACAAAGTAGGCACATACGAGTTCACGGCTGAACCCTTCCACTGCGACTTTTCGGGAAGGATGTTTCTTGGGCATTTGGGCAACCAGATGCTCAATGCAGCGGATTTCCATTCTACCGACCGTGGCTTCGGGATGAAATACCTCATGACCATCAAGCGGTCGTGGGTGTTGTCAAGATTGGCTATAGAAATGACTGAAATGCCCGAGCAACATGAGCGTTACATAATCGAAACTTGGGTGGAAAGTGCGATGAGGTATTTCACGCGGCGTAATTTCAGCGTGACGGACAGCAACGGACGAGTGTATGGTTATGGGCGCTCGGTATGGGCGATGATTGACACGGAAACGCGCCAGCCCACAGACATCCTTTCCATCGACAACGAAGCCATCAAGAATTGGATTGTGGAAGACAAACCTTGTCCTATTGATTCAGGCGGGCGAGTGAAAATGAGCGACAGTGCTGGTTTTGTTCGCTCTATTGACGTCAATTACAACGACATCGATATCAACGGCCATGTCAACTCAGTAAAATACATTGAACACGTGCTGGATTTGTGGGACATTGCCTGGTATCGCGAGCACCGCCTCAAGCGTTTTGAGATCGCATACGTCGCCGAGGCACACCAAGGTGACCAGCTGAGTTTCTATCGTGAGCAAACCGCCGAGAATGAATGTTGTGTGCGCTTGGTGAAGACAAGTCCTGAAAGTATGGATCCTGTGGAGGTATGCCGTTGCAAACTGCTTTTCGTTTAACCTTTTTATTGAAGATTCGCCATGAAAAAGCTACTCTTCCTGACATTAATGCTGCTCATGCTGCCGCTGACCTCATCGGCGCAGTTGATGGCTTGTCGCGGCTTTGTCGAGGAAGGGTACGACTTTTGGCTTTATCTACCTGATAATTATAAGGAAGCAGAGGAGTTGCCATTGGTGATGTTCCTGCATGGAAAGAGCTTGAGCGGTGATTCGTTGGAAATGGTGCTTCGCTATGGCTCCATCCATGCCCTGATGAAGGGGCGCGCCATCAATGCTATCGTAGTTGCGCCACAAGCGCAGCAAGCATGGGAGCCGCAAAGGGTGATGAAATTATATGACTGGCTTGATGACCACTATAAGGTGGATACCAATCGCTTCTATGTGCTCGGCATGAGCATGGGCGGTTACGGCGCTTTGGATGTCGCGAATCAGTATCCCGACCGTGTTGCGGCAGCTATGGCGATGTGTGGCGGTGCATCGGACAAAGAGTTGTGTGGCCTGACCACCTTGCCGCTTTGGATTATCCATGGCACAGCCGATAATGCAGTGCCAGTGAGCTGTTCCGACCGCGTGGTCGACTCTATCCGTTCATGCGGCGACACCACCCGATTGCTCTATGACCGTCTTGAAGGGGTGAATCATTCCCGTCTGGCCCGCGTCTTCTATCTCAAGCAGACTTACGATTGGCTGTTTTCCCATTCTTTGAAGCAAAAAGGAAGACCCGTCAACAGATCCTACTCCATGTCGAATGACTTGCTGGAAGTTGCCCTCGATGACATGGATGAGAAGTTTACCGTGAATATCGTTGAGGCGGTTTATCCTAGGCTCAGGGAGAGAAAGAAGTACTATGTCGTGAAGAAGGGGGATACCTTGGCCTCCATTGCGGTGGAGAACTATACCACGGTCTCCATCTTGTGCAAGCTCAACAAATTCAAGAAAAACACCAAATTGTGGAAAGGCCGAAAGGTTAGGGTGAAATAAGACTAGTTGATCATCCAAGCCACACCGCAGCCCACGGCGTAATATTTGCCCAGGTTTTGAAGGTCGAAATCGCCTTCGATATCCAGTTGCACGCGTCGCGACACTAACCAAGTGAGACCGATTTCGCTCATGTACTTGTTTCCTTCCACGGAATTCAAATAGTTATAGGATTCGATAAAAGCACCCAATTGGTCGTTGAAGCTGAAATTAAGGCTCAAACCGAGAAAAGTGGTGGGTTTGGCCGACTCGCCGTCCCATTCTTCACCTATATTATAGCATATTCCAAACCACTCAGTCACGGGATTCTCGAAGATCAGGTACATTGATGGGGCCAGATGGGAGGGAAGCAAGTCTTTTGATCCAACATGAGGGGATTTCACTTCAGCCAACAGCCCGACGGAAGGCAGGATGCCCAAACCTTCATAAACTTTCAGCTTTGTCCCAATGGTGAGTGGATTAAAACCGAAGGTGGGCTCTTTGGCATTGCCATCGTTGTACATCATGAAATCGGTGCCCACACGCAGCTCCATGTTTTCGAAGAGACCGAAACGCAAGATGCTGCTGCTGAGTGTCAGTGTGCTGGCTCCTTCGGGTGTTTTTTCGAAGCCGAAGCCATGGTCCCAAATAAGTTTTTGGTGTGGTGTCACATCAGTACCCCAAGTATAGCCTGGACGGTCGGGGACAACCGTTGGGAGTTCATCTTGGGCAAAGCAAAATATGCTTACAAAAGCCAGAATAACAAAGAGAAAAGCCTTCTTCATGTCAACATCTATTTGTGAATTGTTTTGCAAAGATAGAAAAAATCAGTTAGTAACCGAAAAATTCGTATTTTTGGCATTTTAAAATAATGAATTTATAATAGCAATTAAAATTTTAAATCTTTGAATTTTTAAATTTTGAATCTTTAAATCCTTGAAATGCAAAGCATTCGACGTAGTCAATCTTAAATCTTTAAATCAAAATAAATATGAGAAGCAAAATCGTAGCTGGAAACTGGAAAATGAACCTCACATTCGATGAGGCACAAACCTTGGTCGATGACATCCTTGACCGCCTTGACGAAATGGATGACTTGAACTGCGAAGTCATCATCTGCCCGCCATTCCCTTATCTTGAACTGCTGACCGACTTTGAATTCGATGAGCAGCGTTTCAATGTGGGCGCACAGAATTGCAGCTCTTATGACAAGGGCGCCTACACAGGCGAGGTGTCGGCCAAGATGCTGAAATCCATCGATGTGGACTACTGCATCGTGGGTCACAGCGAGAGAAGGAAATACTTTGGTGAGACCAACGAAATCCTTGCTGAGAAGATCAATCGGCTGATTGAGAATAATATGTCGCCCATTTATTGCGTGGGTGAGGTGCTGGAAGAGCGTGAGGCAGGCCGTCATTTCGAGGTTGTCAAGGAACAACTGGAGAAAGGTCTGTTCCACTTGGACGGTGATGCCATCTACGATGCCATTATTGCCTATGAACCCGTTTGGGCTATCGGAACGGGCAAGACTGCCACACCAGAGCAGGCACAGGAGATGCATGCCTACATTCGTTCGTTGATTAAGGAACATTACGATGAAGCTACAGCAGATGACATCCGCATCCTCTATGGTGGCAGCTGCAATGCCAAGAATGCGACCGAGTTGTTCTCACAACCCGATGTCGACGGTGGCCTCATCGGCGGTGCTTCACTGAAGGCTGAGGACTTCGTTTCCATCTGCGACCAAGCCTCACATATCGGCGAAGAATGAAGACGTTTGAATACACCTTTACGGCACCTGCCTCCGACATTCAGCATGATATGCTGGTGACCATGTTGGCCGAAATAGGCTTCGACTCGTTTATGGACGAAGATCGATGCCTGAAAGCCTATTGCTCTGAAGATTGCCGTGATGATTTGGCTGTGGAAAACCTCTTGATGGAGCCGTCCTTCACAGACATCCGTCTGTTGAACATTGAGGAAATGCCCGACAAGGACTGGAACGAACTGTGGGAGGCTTCCTATCAGCCCGTAGTGGTCAACGAACGTTGTCGGGTGAGGGCGCCTTTCCATGAACCCGACCCAAGTTTTGAGTTCGACCTTGTCATTGAGCCCAAGATGTCGTTTGGTACGGCCAACCACGAGACGACCGCCCAGATCATCCAACTGATGCTGGAAACCGAATTCAAAGGGAAAGAGGTGCTCGACATGGGCAGTGGCACAGCGGTATTGGCCATCCTAGCCAAGAAACTTGGCGCAGCCCGCACCGTGGCCATCGACAACGATGAGTGGGCCTATCGCAACGCCTTCACCAACTGTGAGTTGAACGGCATATCCGACATCGAAATCGTGCTTGGTGATGCTTTGGCCATCCAAGGACAATATGATGTGGTGCTGGCCAACATCAACCGCAACATCCTTTTGCGCGATATGCATTATTATGTGGATGCCATGCATGAGAATGCCCATATCTTTTTCAGTGGCTTCTACACGGAGGATTTGGACAGCATCAAGGCTGAGGCTGAACGTCTTGGTCTACGTTATTGCCGTCATCTGAGCCGCAACAACTGGGTGGCTGCTGAGTTTGTTAAGTAATTGATAATTTACAATTTACAATTGATAATTTGATGAAGAAAGGAATCTTGATTGTTGTTTTTGCGCTTTTCGTGAGCGCTGTCCCATCGTTTGCTCAGGCCTTTTTTCCAACAGAAAAGAACGCTTTTTATGACAAGCTTTCGACCTATCTGAATTCATCTACCTCGAAACAGGATCGTGAAGAAGCGACGGCTATTATGCAAGCTTTTCGTGGCGTATGGGATAGTTATTACGATGACCAGGAGGCTAATATGGTCATGAGCCTATGCGAACTCCTGCATGCCCGAACGGGTGGAAAGGCCTACACCAACATTTTCAATTACATTGAAGTTGTGCAACAGATTCCTACCGCAGGACTGACCCACACGGATGTAAACAATTGGCTCTGCTTTACTGACGCCAAGACACAGAAGTCGTTGAACGGCGTGGACAAATACTTTGCCTCATGCCGTAGCATCTTTGTCGATAAAGTCCTGTCTGCCAAAGGCAACTCCCAATGGACACTCCGAGATGCACTTTGGAGTTTCCCTTCAAAGGAGCAGTTCGAACTGAGCATCGACGGCACCTTGGCCTTGGTGTCGCAAAAGGATGAGTCGCTGCTGAAGAACACCAAAGGAGTGTATTATCTTGATGGCAACCGCTGGGAAGGTATGGGAGGTAGCGCCGACTGGTCGCGCTTCAACATTCCTGCAGAAAAAGTCTATGTCACCTTGCCCGACTTCTACGAGCTCGACCTCAGCCGCTCTGAATATGCCATCGACTCGGTCATCTTTCACGAACGCCAGCATTTCGGCCAGGACATCCTTTGCCGTTATGAGGACAAGGTGATGGTGAACACTCCAAACGAAAAGACGATGTTTCCGAGGGTGAAATCGTATCGTTCCGATTATGCCATCTCCGACTTGATGCGCAACATCGACTTTGAAGGCGGCATCGGTATGATGGGCAACCAAGTGGATGTGTTTGGAGGTGTTAGCAAAAAGGCGGTTTTCCATTTCCGTCAAGGAGGCAGGGAAGTCGTGAGGGTGCAAGCGCCACGCTTCCTCATGTCGATGGATGAGCTTCTGGTGTCGGACAACGTTGCCCTGCGTGTTTATTTGATGGACACGGTAGGAACAGAAATGGATTCCCTCTATCACAACGGCATAGGATTTCGTTACGACAACAAGACTCGCAAGATGATGGCTTTTCGTTCCGAAAAGGACTTCGGCGACGGGCCTTTCCATGATTATTACCATGGTGTTGACATCTTCCTAGAGGCCATGTATTGGGACATCGATGGCAATCAGGTGGATTTCAGGAGAATGGAAGGTGTCAACCCAGTAAGCGAAGGCGATGTGGTTTCGGTGAACTACTTCCGCCACGATGATTTCAAACGCCTGCAAGGTCTCGACAGTTCGCATCCCATGATACGTATCGAGAAATTCCTGCAAGGCTTCGACAATGTGGACCGGCAGGTGAAGTTTGCTGTTGGCGACTTGGCTTCCTATCTCGGCTATCCTATCGAGCAGGTCATCGCACTGATGCTTAAGCTCCGAGCCGAGGGTTATGTGGAGTATGATCCCGAAACGAAATGGGCAACAGCTTTGCCGCGTTTCTTCGATGTGGTAGACTCCTATCGTGAGACCATCGACTACGATGTCATTAAGTTGCACACGCTCACCACAAACCGTCAGCCCAACCTTCGTCTCGACTTGACCACCAACGACTTGCTGGTGTATGGCATCACGAGCCAGATTGATGGTTTTGAAGGTTCAGCCATATCGTTAAGTGACCGCAAACGCGTGGTCATTGTTCCCGACTTGGGGCGTGTCACCTTCACGAAACACCAGAATTTCAAATTCTCAGGCGGCATTATGGCGGGAATGTTTGAGTTCTTCACCAAGGACAGCGAATTCAATTACAAAGACTTCTCCATCAAAATGGAAAAGGTCGACTCCTTGCGTTTCTATGCGCGTTATAACAACCATGTTATCCCAGTTGATGGCACCTTGGAGAAACTGAAGGGTCGTTTGGATATCGACCACGGCGACAACAAATCAAGCCGTTATGAAACGCCAGCCTATCCTATCTTCCACAGCGAAGCCGAAGGCTTCAAGTTCTACAGGAAAATCAACGGTGGCGTGTTCCATCCCGGCAGCGTCGACTCGGTGATGACTGCCGAGGATCTTGACGGCAAGTTCTATTACAGTGTGTATCCCTTTGTTGTTGACAGCCTGAACGACCTCTCGATGAAAAAGGTGCGTTTTGATGGCGAACTGGTCTCGGGTGGCATCATGCCCAATATCGAGCAACCGCTTGTTGTGATGGAAGATTTCTCTTTGGGCTTTATCCATCAGATAGGGGAGGATGAAACAGCTTCTTATCCTTTGTACGGCGACCTGGGCCGATTCCACAACAAGGTCTTCCTATCGGGTAGCGGTTTCTTCGGCGAGGGAAAGCTCGATTATCAGACTGCAGCGTTCAATTCCAACCAGTTCATGTTTTATTTGGACTCGGTCATCGCTATCACGAACCAGTTCAAGATGGTGCCACGCGAGGACGGCACGGGATTCCCTATGGCTTCGGCCGATGCACTTAAGCTGAAATGGGACATTCGCATTCCGGAATTGACCACTGAGACCTTTGACAAACCCATCTGCATGTATGGCGACACCTATTTCTCAGGCAAGACGGTGCTGTCGCCCGACGGTTATTCGGCTGACGGTAAGATGCGCTTTGGCCTGACGGAATTCGATTCCGATCATTTCGCCTTGGATTCCAGAACCTTCGTGGCCGATTCGGCTCAATTCCTGTTGTATTCTGCCGACACGACAAACATTGCTTTTGCGGCGACCAACTACCGAGCCAATGTCGACTTCGACGCACAAAAAGTGAAATATGACTACCTCGACCAGACCAGTAATCTCGACTTCCCAATGAACCAATACATCTGTTCCTTGAAAGAAGCCGAATGGGATATGGCCTCCAATAGTTTGCATCTATATAATCCGGTGGAAAGTTTCGGTGACTATGCCACTGCAACAACACATGAGGAGTTGCTGGCCGTGCACAATAATGCCTCCAAGTTCATTTCGCTCGTTCCTGAGCAAGATTCTTTGCAGTTCTATAGCATGAGTGCGGAATACGATATGACCAACTATGTCATCCATGCCCACGACGTGAAAATCATTCGCGTGGCTGATGCTGCTGTGTTCCCTTATATGCACGACGTAGACATCAACGCCGAGTCGAAGCTGGAGCCTGTGAATGGTGACCTGTTGACCGACACGCTGAACCAATATCACCTTTATAAGGATGCCGTGGTGAACATCCACAGTCGCAACTATTATGATGCCCAAGGCACATGGGATTATACCAATGCTGATGGAGTCAGCACCCCCATTAGGATGGATACCATTGTCCCTGTTGACGGAATCACGCATGGCTATGCCCATATTGCCGATGTGGCTGAATTCAAGTTGAACACGCAGTTCGGCTTCCAAGGCCGACTGACATTGGATGCCACTGAGCAGTTAGGCTATTTTGATGGCAAGTTCGCCATGCTAGCCTTTGAAGAGCCTATAGCAGTTGAGGTCGTTGAGCCTGTCGAAACGCCGCTTGACTCAACAGTTATTGAAACAGAAGAAATGGAAACGGAGTTGGATGAATCGGGCCCTTCGACTCCTTCGACAGGCTCAGGAACCGAGGGCTCAGGGGCCCTTGCTGAGACGGCACAAGACACCATCGCCGCCCTCAACCATTGGTTTGTCTCGGCCACCCATATCAACCCGGCAGCGATTCGCATTCCCATCGATATGGATCGCATTCGTGAAGAGGAACCAAGAATGACCAACGGCCTTTATTATGAGCTGGCCATTGATGGCGGCTATTTCGGCTCCTTCCTTACGCCCAAAGAGGGTAGGAAAGAGTTGGATGAAGCTGAGCCATGCAACGGATTCTTGTGGTTCGATGCTGACAGTTTGCGTTTTGTGGTGACTGATACGACAAAATTCGATAGCCGCCTTGAACTTGATTCTCGCGGGGTCATCAACGGTTATGGCACAACCGACTTGGGTTTCAATACGCCTTTGGCAAAGTTTGTTTTCCATGGCGACTACACCCAATATCCCAATGACAGCCTCACTTTACAAGGACTGAATGTGTTCCATGCACCCATCTTTGACGACCAGGCCATGCAATCCATGGCGGAAATCTTCGCCAATGTAACGGGCGAGTCCATTGATTTGACTCAAACCAATTTCTTGCCTTATTACCGTTCCGAAAACTCGGAGGAAAAAACCGAGGAAATGCGGATGAACATCGAATTGGCTGGAGGCTATCCGCAGATGGAGTCTTCTTCCGATTTCTACTGCAATACGATTGTGATTCCCGACTTGAAGATGGTGTGGAACGACCAATTGCATGCCTTTGTGACGGTAGGGAAGATTGGCTTGGGCAACTTTGGTAGCCATGTCGTCAACAAGTATGTGGATGGCTGCGTCGTATTCGACCGTCGTTTGGGAAACATCACCTATTATTTCCAGAATGACATGTTCCAAACCTACATCAACTACAACTCTGGCGACGGACAGTTCCAAGTGCACTGCACCTTCTCCGACATCAACCAGAGGTTGGCAGAAACGAAGGAAAAGAACCGCACTCGCACCAAAGACGAGCAAAAATTCCAATATGTTGCGGTGCCCTACGAGTCGATGCTCGACTTCTTGAATCGTCTGAAATATGCGGGGCTGAGCATTGGGTCTTTCTAAAAATTGAGTTTTTTTCGATTAATTGTCCATCATATTCCAATTTATTTGTATTTTTACAACTTCAAATTTGAATGAATAATAATCACATAACGCAATGAAATTCATAGTATCAAGCCTCAAACTATTGAAGAGCCTGCAAGCCTTGAGTGGCGTCATCGGCTCAAAGAACACTTTGCCCATCTTGGATGACTTCCTCTTCCATTTGGATGAGAACCAACTGAAGATTACATCGTCGGATCTTGATGTGACCATGACGGTCAGCCTCGTTCCCGACATGGTTGAGGGCACTGGCGAAGTGACCATTCCAGCCCGTTTGCTGTTGGAAATCATGAAGAACTTCCCCGATGTGCCGATTACGGTTTCGGTCGACAACAATACCTTGGCTGTCGAACTGATTGCCGGTGAAGGCCGCTACAAACTGGCAGGCCACAAGAGCGACGAATTTCCGCAACTGCCTGCCATGGCCGATACTTCGGTTTGGGAGATTCCTGCCGATGTGCTGGCCAAGGGCTTCGAGAAGACTGTCTTTGCCACGGGTATGGATGAGATTCGTCCCATCATGTCGGGTGTGTTGATGGAAATGACCGACAACTTCTTGACCTTCGTTGCCACCGATGCCCACAAGCTGGTGCGATACAGAAGGATGGATGTGAAATCGGATGTGGTGGCTTCGTTCATTATGCCCAAGAAGCCCATTAACCAGCTGAAGAGCATCTTGGCTACACTGGCCGATGAGCCCGTTCGTATTGAGTTCAACAAGACTAATGCTTCGTTTGTGTTTGGCGACTATATGTTGATTTGTCGTCTCATCGAAGGTCGCTATCCTAACTATGATGCCGTCATCCCGAAGCAGAACCCCAACCATCTGACCATCGACCGTCAGACTTTCCTCTCCGCCATCCGCCGTGTGGCCGTGTTTTCCAGCAAAGCCACGCACCAAGTGCGTTTCCGCATTGCTGGACAAGAGCTCACGCTGACCGCCGAGGACATCGACTTCTACAATGAAGCCAAGGAACGCCTGACGTGTAGCTATGAAGGCGACGATATGGAAATCGGGTTCAACTCACGCTTCCTGCAAGAGATGCTGGGCAACTTCGATTCAGAGACAATCAAGATTGACATGTCGGCTCCCAACCGTGCTGGCATCATCACTCCTGTCGACAACGAGAACGAAGCTGAAGACCTACTGATGCTGCTCATGCCGGTCATGCTGAACTAAGTATTAGGGCTAAACCAAAGCAAAAAAACCAGCGATGTCCTCGCTGGTTTTTTTATTCCTATTGATTGACTTCGTCGAATCAAAGATTTCTGCGGATTCTGCGTGAGACAATTACTTGACCTCAACAGTCGTGTTTCCGACGATAGTGACAGGAATGCTCATGCCTTGTTCGTTGAGGGTCATTGACAAATTGCTCTTAAGGCTGCTCTTGGTGATGAAACCTTGTTGCGGGTCGATGCTGGCCGTGCCGTTGTAGTTGCCGCTGATTTCCTCAGCACCCTTTCCTGTCACATTGCCTGTTACATTAAGGTCAACACTCTTCTTGGAGATGGAAGTAACGGTGTAGGTGTAGTGGACGTTCATCTCAGATCCGCTGACATTTTGGCTCTTGTCGATGCTCCAGGTACTATCTACGCTCAGCTCTTTTTCGGGAAGTTGGATAATGACGCCCCCCAGCTGACTCATTTCAAGGTCGAGCGAGTCAATGACATTGCCCATGATATCATACTTGATGGTACCCATCTTGTTGATGGCTTCGTCCATTTCCTTGGTCTGGCCGGCAAGCATGGGGCTGGTCTTTTCGGGGTGCTCTGAGTCATATTCCAACTTCATGCCCATTTGTGAGATACTCATTTTCAGAGCTTCAATCTTGGTTTCGAACTGCACATCTTTAGCGGTAACGTCTTTAGCGGTAAAGCTTTGGCGATACTCCATGTTTTGGGTTTGGTTCATGGTTTGGCCTTGCACTTCCATCATCATCATCATGTTGGCTTTCGAAGTAATGGTGTAGGTCTTGCCTTGTTGGGGTTTCAGACGAAGAGTGATACCGTCTTTTGCCATAAATGAAAGGGTTGCCAATCCAATAAGGATCAATGCCACGGGGGCGATTCTTCTAAGGTTTTTTTTCATTTTTCTAAATTTTTGTTTATCAATTGATTAGTTTAATGTGCAATGACAAAGCGTTGGGTTTTACCTTGTGCGCTCTTAGCAAAATATATGCCATTCGGATAATGGCTCGTGGAAATGACAAGTTCACTTCCGTCAGCGAAATGGTCTTCCATCTTTTGTCCCAACATGTTGAAAATGCTTACCATGCCCAAATTTTCGCCCTTGATGGTGACGAATTCATTGGCTGGAATAGGGGTAAGGCTGAATATCGGGTTGTTTTCATCAACACCATACGTGGTCTCATAATAAATGGCTATGGTAAAGATGCCAAAATCGGTGTCGATGCACAAGGTTCCATATACGTCTTTAGTGATTGGGGAGGCATATGTGTCAAGGATGACAGTCTCACCAATGGGGACAAACATACCAGTTTCAGCGATGTTCCGACCTTCGTAAAGGCATTCCACATTGAAGTTTTCGGCATAGCAACGGTTGATGACCAAGTCCTCGGAGGTATAATTGGTGATGGTCACCTGACCTCCATGAGGAGAACAGGCATAAAAGTAAAAATGTAAAAAATCAGGGGTTACGATGACTTGCTCCTCTTCGAATGGATTTTGAGCGTTTAGGTTGAAACACAATACGATAGCAGCGATAAGAGTAAATAGTTTTTTCATTGTAGTAGCCGTTTTATAGTTAGTTTAAGCGTTTATTAATTTAAGGTGCAAAAATACAAAAAAAATAACAACGGGAATGGAAAAGATGTGACTTATAGGTCATTTTGCAGGCTGTGACATGTGCTGAAGCCCAATGGATAAAGGCGATTCCAGCGATTGAAACGTTTCAGGGGCAAAATTGAGGTTCAAAACCTGCCAATGGGTCAAGTTGCAGGCTGCGACACATCT
>JAFRRE010000049.1 GCA_017428285.1 Bacteroidales bacterium
CCCTTCGAGTCGCGGCCACCAAGCGGGAACCAGCATTCGATCTGGATGTTGTATTTCTTGGCCATTTCCTGCCAATGTTCACGCTGTGCGTATGGGTGACACTCGATTTGGAAGGCCTGCGGCTTGATGCGGGCAGGTTCCACGATGGAGTTGAACAGTTCGTCGCTGAAGTCGAAGTCGCTGATGCCGATGGCACGTACCTTGCCAGCTTCCAAAGCGGCTTCAAGTGCCTTCCAACCACCGTTGTAGTCTCTCAAGGGCTGGTGCAGATACACGAGGTCAAGATATTCAAGACCAAGGCGTTCCAGCATCTTGTCGAGTTGGATGGGAGTGATTTCCTCGCCGTATTCGTTGGGCCAGAGTTTGGAGGTGATCCAAATGCTGTCGCGCGGGATACCGCTGTCTTTCACGGCTTGTCCAACGCTACGTTCGTTGCCGTAAGCGTGTGCCGTGTCGATGTGTCGATAGCCTGCCTTCAAGGCAGTCAGCACCGAGTTGTAGGTGGTTTCTCCAGCGGGAATGCTGTAAACGCCGAGTCCGAATTGAGGCATCTTCACGCCGTTGTTCAGCGTCAAATAAGGTTGGTTTTGTGCGTTCATGGTCATTATGTTTAAGATGATTGTTGCTGCGTTTAAGATTACTTTTTTCATGGTGTTTTTCTTTTTTATCAAGAATTTGAGAATTAGAGTTTTTTCTAACTGAAATCCTTTGGAATTTTAGTAAGAAAAACGCTCGCGTTTTTCTCTCTAATTCTTTTTTAATTCAAATGTCACGAGATACTTCGTTGATAGTGTTTATTCTAAAATTCTCTAATTCTTGATATAATTAAACAAGTACTATCCTCCTATGTATTTGATGAGTTTTGCAGGATTGCCGCCCACGATGGTATTGGGTGCCACATCCTTGGTGACCACGGCTCCCGCAGCCACGACAGCATTCTTGCCGACCGTCACGCCGGGCAGGATGGTGGCACCAGCACCTATCCAAGCGTTCTCGCAGATGTGGACGGGCTTGCAGAGGAGGATTTGGCGGTCGTAGAGGTCGTGGTTATTGGAGATGAGTTGCGCGTTGGCGGCAATCATGGCGCCGTCGTCGATGGTGATGCCACCGCGGGCCATCATCAAGCAGTTGTTCATGATCATCACATTCTTACCAATGTGCACATGATGGAAGCAGACTCCGGTAAGGCCAGGCATCACCCAGCCGCCTTCGCCGAGGTTATCGCCGAAGAGCTCATGCACAAGGGCGTTGTACTCGTCGGTGTAGGGCATCGTGTGGTTCAGTTTGAATAGGACTTGTGCTTGGCGCACGCCTTCCGCGTGTTCTTCGGCCGTGGTCAGCCTGGGGTCAACTCTTTGTTCTTGCATCGTTGTCAGGTTTTGAATTACGATGCAAAAATACAATGACTTACTGGGCTATAAGTTTCACAGAAAGCATCATTATTTTCACAAAATCCATCTTTTTTGTACTAGTGAGAGAAATAAAGTGTATTTTTGCACCATGAAGATTGATTTTCAGTATGCTACGGATTTTCTCGGGATCAATAACCCAAGATTGAGTCACACTTGTATGCATCTTATTTGCACTGCTGGTGAAGGTAGTTTTGTGTTCAACGAAAAATGTTACCACATAACGAAAAACGACCTTGTGGTGATGCCTAATCCCACAAGGACGAAAAATCTCGCGGCCGCACCGGGAATGCAGGTGGAGTGGTTTGCCGCCGACTATAAGTTTTTGCAAAACTTGTTGCCTTCGAATAACTACAGCATCGGAGGAAGCATCTCGCTCAACCAAGATCCCGTCATCAAGCTCGATGACCGCCAGGCAGAAATCCTGCTGGAGGACTTCCATCGACTGCGCGACCGCCTCGACGACCGCCACCTGCTGTTTTACCGTGAATTGATGGGGAGTCTCTGCCTAACGATGATGTACGACATCTTCGAGCCTCATGCCCAACGCGAGGCCACCGACACTCACAGCGACCGCACCGCCTACATCGTCCGTCAGTTGACCGACCTGCTCGACACCGGCATCAGTCGCACCGAGCGCGAAGTGAGCTACTATGCCGAGCGGCTGAACGTCTCGCCGAAATACCTCTCCGCCACGGTCAAACGCGTGACGGGCCACAGCGTCAGCAGTTACATCAATCGTGCCACCGTGCCCATCCTGAAAGGCTTTTTGGACGACGAGCGCCTCTCGCTCACCCAAATCGCCGACCGCATGAACTTCACCTCGTTGAGTTATTTCAGCCGCTACTGCACCAAGCACCTCGGGCAGTCGCCTAGCGAGTATCGGCGAAGTCTGCAACCTAAGGGTTAAAGATGGCTAATTCCCAGCAAATAGTGTCACAAAAAGATGAGTTTCGCCTAAAACCACTATCTTTGCCGCCTCGATAATCCTATTATGAGTGCACAAAACCCCATATTCAACCGTTTGAACCTGCTTTTAGGCGAGGAGACGATGGAGCGTGTCATGAGCAAGCGCGTCATCATCTTCGGTGTGGGGGGCGTGGGTAGTTGGTGTGCCGAGAGCTTGGTGCGAAGCGGCATCAGCCACCTCACCATCGTGGACAGCGACCGCGTGTGCATCACCAATGTCAACCGACAGTTGCAAGCTACCACCAAAACGGTGGGATTGGTCAAGGTGGAGGTGCTGAAGGAACGCCTTTTGGAAATCAATCCACAGGCCGAAATCAACGCCATTCAAGAGATTTATTCCGCCGAGAACGCCGAGAAGTTCCAACTCGAGACCTACGACTACATCATCGATGCCATCGACAGTCTCAAGGACAAGATACACCTTATTTTGCACGCCACCGAATGCCCGGGCAAGCTTTTCTCTGCCATGGGTGCCGCACTCAAAATGGATCCGACCAAGATACAGGTGGCCGAGTTTTGGGAGGTGAATGGCTGTCCCTTGGCCAGCATGATCCGCAAGCGTCTCAGAAAAGCGAAAACCTTTCCGAAGAAGAAGTTCCTTTGCGTGTTCTCGCCCGAGGTGCTACCCAACAAAGGCGCGGCAAGCGTCTGTGGCACAAACGCTTGTATGTGTCCCAAAGCCATCATCGCCGCTGGCAACCCCGAACTCATCAATCACGAATGGTGTTCCTCAAAAGCCCAAATCAACGGCACCTCGGCGCATATCACGGCCATTTTCGGCTTTATGCTCGCCGGATTGGTGATGAATGACCTGTATGCTAACGGATAATTTGTTTCTGTTTCTAGCTGTAATTGTTTTTTGGGTCAACTCTCTTAGGCTTTGAAATCTGATACATAAACGCAGTGGCTTTTCGGTGGAAGCCGTTACATAGATTTCCAGACGACTTTCATATTTTTAGATGAGCAATTATAGCTCGACTGTTTATGAAAGATATTCAATCAATGGTCCAATATGCTGATGGATCACCATCAAAGATTGTATCGATATCATCATCACTATAACCCATTTCATCTTGTGCATAGGAGCCGTTATATCTTTCATAAGTGTCTTCTTCTTGTATTTTTGCAATTTCGTCATCTTTTTCTGCTTCTAGCATTTCTTCAAGAGTAGTATTCTCGAAATAATTGAATTCAAAAAACTCTTCTCTACGCTGCTTCATTCTCTCCAATAGCTTAGGTGGTAGTGCAATAGAAGGAAATAATGTTTGTATTTCGCTAATTACCTCTTCCGAGAATGCACATCTATCACCATTAATATTATCTGTTACCCATCGAATATAATCTGGCGCATACATTAATACTTCTCCCAAGTCGCAACCTAGAAACTTGCCGAAGTTAAATACCTGGATTAATGATTCAAAGTAAATCATAATAACCTTCGACTTCACAATCTTCAATTGTCAATTCGCTCAAATCAAATAATGCATAGCGCAGATGTCCAGTAGTTTTACAAACATATCTACACACGGCTACTAACTCTTGGCCTATGCTTTTAATGGAATGATCAAGCGCATGAATGCAAAGCGTATCTCCTTTTTTTACCTGCAAAAGAGCATTTCCTTCTTTTATGATGATATTATTATCAGCAAAAGTTTTTGCTGAATTGTATTTGTTTACAATTTGTGGAGTGACTTCAACACCAGTTCCCCTGCGTGAACGAATGAGGCAATAAAGCTTGTTCGAAATAAGGTTAGGCATATGTAAATCTGCAATATTTAGTTCTATATCTTCTCTGCAATTACGTAAACCTATGTAGATTGGTGTTGTCAAGCCTGTTTGTTTTACATTTTCTCCATCAAACCATTCCACTACTTGATACATATAAAAACCTCTTATAACTTGTTGGTTAGGGGCTTTATTTACTATTCCAAGCAAATGGAATTGGTTTGATTTGAACTCTTCAATCATCTCCTTGCTGCTGTTTACAAAACCGTAGATTTCAAGTTCATTAATTAGAGTTCCCTTAACAATCATTCCATATTTGAGCCATCCATATTTTTCAAGATAGGATTGCAACGTTATTCTACTCTTTTCCATAAATAATCACATTTTTGTTTTTAATTGTATTAAAGTTAGATTTAGAAATTAGATATTGTCGAAACACTATCATTTTAATCTACTCTATGCTAGTATGGATTTCTTCCGCCAAAACATCATAAACATAAGCGGGGCTTTGGAAATAGAGTCCTGTATTCAGATTGTTAAGAGCGGCATAAGTCTTTGAGTTATAGACAATATCCATTGCCTCACGCATCGAAAGGGAACGCTCTTCCATGAGCCGCGCAA
>JAFRRE010000050.1 GCA_017428285.1 Bacteroidales bacterium
GGCATGAAGTCGTAGGTGTCGTCGACCAAGAAGAAGTGGATGAGCACATGTTGGCCAGCATCGAGGATGTCATAAAGATGGATCTCGTTGCCGTCGATGTCGGTGCCAGTGAAGTCGGGGATGATGTCGTAGGTGGGGCCGCTAGGCGTTGTGGTGACAGGCACTTGCACGACCTCGCCGAGGTTGCCATCGATGTCGGCAGGCACAGCATAGATGACGTATTCTGTGTCGGGCGTCAGGTCGGTGAAGGTGTTCGACATTTCGCCCGATCCAGGGATGCCATAGGTCCAGAGGTATTCGGGCAAGTCGAGGCCGGCAATGCCCATCCATTCCTGGATTTCGGCTTCGGTGGCCATCATATAGCCGTAGGCGACGCAATCTTCATTAGGTGTGAAGGTGGCTGTCACCTCGGTGCCCTGAATTTGGTCGATAGTAATGCTCACCTGCGGGTCGTAGCTTGGCGTATTGCAGTCATGCTGCTCTAAGCCGTGCTGCTCCAAGGCGGCGATGACGGTCTGGGCATTATTGATGGGCCACAGGTCATTGATGACAATGGAGCGGTCGGGCATGATGAGGATGACGGTGGGATAGGCACCGATGCTGTATTGGTTGCAGATTTGGGTGCCGCCAGCTTGCCCACTGATGGTGGGATATTCAACGCCGTATGTGTTAACCCAGTTGAGGCAGGCAGCATCGCTGTCGCCCGTGGCGATTTCCATGTAGAACACGTCGTGCATGTTGCAGCCCATGGCATAATAGGATTCCACGATTTTGGGCGTGGCTTGCTGGCACGGCCCACAGGTGGTGAAGAAGAAGTCGATGAGCACGGCTTGGCCACCGTCGAGGATGTCGAACAGGTGCACTTCGGTGCCGTGAACGTCCGTAGCCGTGAAGTCGACGGCGGTGGTAAGCGGACATTGCGCTTTTAGGCCAAAACCAAGAGCCAGCGCGAGGATAAGGGTAAATACTTTTTTCATAATGAATGGTTTTAATTTGTTGTGATTCCGATGCAAAAATAAAAAACTCTCAACTAATTATCGCGGTAGTCTTTCTTTTTGGTCAGTTTCAAGTCTTTTAAAGCTTGTGCTTTCACATTGATAGAGAAATTCCAGCTCTTGTAGTTTCCGATAGGAATCCAGTTGAAACGCATCTCCCAACAGTGAAGGTCTCGATAAACACTGAATTGGGTGTTGGAAAGGCCTTTGTTGGTGATGTCCCATCCGGTGGTGAAAGTGACTTTCCATTTTGGCGTGATGCTGATGTCACCATTAATGCTGATGGTGTTAGTAATTCTGTTGGTGGCAATACCCATAAAGGCTGCATATGTCAGGCTATTGGTATAGCTAAGGTTATAACTTAGCGATAGTGACCATGGCGTGTTCCAGTCCACATAAGCGTTAGGATTGCCCATGATGTCATACAATTCGTCATCTGTAATATTCATGGATCTCTGGGCGCGGTTGGCGATGTCGTCTTGGAAGTTTTGTGGCGTATTTGAGCGCTTCTTTTTCAACTTGTCGAAATCCTTTTGGCTGAAGGAATAGCTCATGCTGAACTGCCACGTGGAGTTGTTTTTGTGGAACAGACGCCCATTTTCAACAATCTCGAATTTGTTGATACGATTTCCCAAAGAATCGGCAGCGTATGGATCCCATACGCTGTTATAGCTGATTCTCAGTTTCTTGAACAAAGTGGTTCTGGCACTGATGCCAAGGGTGGAGAAGTTGAGCGAATCCCTGGTAACGTCATAATTGCCTGAAATGCTAAGTGCTTCAAGCAGGGTGATTTTCTTCATGCCGGTGATGGTATCGGAGCGCGACGGTACCTTCATGTCCAACGTGTTTGCGATATTGTATGTGATTAATCCCGATTGGTTTTGTGAAGGTGAGCCAAAAATCCCGTTGGCAAACATGTTATAGATTTGTTCTTTGCCGTTGCCGTCGACATAAGAATTGTAAATATTCCATTTCGGGTCGCCGAAGTTTGGTTTATAGGTAAAGCCGACGGTGGGAGTGATTACGTGGCGGATGGCCCGAATGGGTCCTTTGGCAAAACGTACCATCCCGTAAAGTTTGGTGGTGAGGTTGCTCGAAAGGTTGAAGTCTACCAAGTTGCGGAATCCGTGGATGGTATCGGTTTGCAAATGTCCCGTAGAATCCGTGTCGGCGATCCAATGATTTTCAATATGCTTGAAATACATGTAGTCGTTGAAGGTGGCGGAGTTGGTCCATGTGAAATGCTTGAACAACTTGATGGGCAAGTTGATGGGTATGTTGTGTTTGATACCCATTTGGGCATGGTTGCGGAGGACGTTTTGAGCCCATTGGCCGAAGTTTTCAGTAAAGCCTTTGAACAACACGGTGTCGACATCGTTGATATATACCTTGCCATTCATTGTGTAGCTGACATTCATTTCCTGATACCAGTGTTTTTTGCCCACCTTGCCCACTTTCTTCAAAGGATAGAAACGGTTGACGGTAAAGGTTACTTCGGGGAGCGAGGCGGTCACTTGCCGTGTCAAGGTGTTTTGGCTATGGCTGGCGTTGAGAGTGAGAAAATATTTGCCTGCGAAACTGGTTTGGTAGGCGACACTCGACTTGAAGGTGTTGCTTAACTGGTCGGAAGTTGTTGTGGCATTGTACTTGTTGAAGTTGGAACTGACGATGTTGACGTCGGCGGAGAAACTGTGGCGAGGGTGCGCTTTGGGGTCTTGCTTGTGGCTCCAACGGATTTTGAAGTCAGTGCTTTCCTTGTAGTCGGCGGCTCCCTTTGTGCCAATCTTGTTGACGGCAAATCCCAACGCAATGTTTCCGTTGAATCTATAGCGTTTGTTGTAGCGGAAAGTGGGTTTGATGCCCCAACTGCCTCGAGTGTAGATGTCGCCCAGAACCTGCAAGTCATAGTTGTCGTTAATTGCCCAATAATAGCCTCCATTCTCGAGGTAGAAGCCTCGGTTGGCCGACTCGCCGTAGGTCGGGATGACAATGCCCGATTTCTTTCCTTTCGTGTTAGGAATCATGGCAAAGGGCAGGGCCAAAGGCAAAGGGATGTCTGAGATGGTCATGTAAATCGGGCCCGTGACAATCTTGTCGTCAGGGATGACTTTGGCTTTCGTGAATCTAAATTGGTAGTGGGGATGATCTCTGAGGTCGCAGGTGGTGTAGCCGCCCGAACGGATGTTGATGCTGTTGTCATCCATGCGCTTGATCTTTTCGCCATGCAGATAGCCACCACTTTCTTCTGTCCATACCTTGGTGATGACGCCTTTTTTCGATTTGAAGTTGTAAGACATTTCTGCGGCATCAAAAGTGGTCTCACCTTGTGTAAACACCGGGCGTCCTTGCAGCTTTCCCAGCGAATCAATGGTGCCAAAGGCGCGACAGGTGTTGGTCTCCAAGTCGAATTCCAAACAAGCCGCCTGTATTGTGATGTCGTCGTATTTTGCTTCGGCGTTGCCGAAAAAATATATCTTTTTCTGTTTCACATCGCGGTACACCGAATCGGCTGCAGAGCAGATGACTTGCGTCTCAATAGCGGAAGCGGAACGCTGGGGCCTTAAGGGAATAGGCTTTTCATGCGTCAAGGTGTCATGCCGAAGCGAGTCGTGAGGGGTGAGAGTGTCCGTTGGAATCTGTACGGTGTCAGGAAGCATGATTGTATCCATGATGAAAGGGGGAACCGTGTCGGCTGGCACCGAATCCATAAGAATAGGGATGGTGTCGATGATGCGATCAGGCACATTGGCAACGGTATCGATGCTTGGCTCGAAATCATGCTTATCTTTCTCGATATGAGACATTTGCTTGCATCCACAAAACGGAACCACAACCGCGATCAAAAGGCAAATGGCGGTGTATGAAAAATAATTCCTATATGTTTTGCGTTTTGTCAATGCGAAAACGATTACTTTTGTACGTTTGAAATTCGGTGCAAAGATAGTTTTTCTTCGCGCATTAATAAACAAACTCAATATGATACAACGAAAGATTTTCAGTTTTGGTGTTTTGATAATGCTTTTTATGATGCCTTTGTTTGCTATGGCTCAAAAAGGAGAGAAGATACAAACCATCGTCATCGATGCTGGCCATGGTGGCAAAGACACCGGAGCTCTTGGCAAGGTGACGACCGAAAAGGCTCTTAACTTGGCCGTGGCTCTCAAGTTTGGCCGATTCATCAAGGAGAACCTTCCCGATGTGAAGGTCATATATACACGCGATAAAGATAAGTTTGTTGAACTGAGCGAACGCGCCGCCATCGCCAACCGCAACAACGCAGACGTGTTCATCTCCATCCATTGTAACTCAACGGAGGGTAGCACCTCAGCCCATGGGGCGGAGACGTTTGTGATGGGTGAATCGAAAAACGAGGCTAATTTGAAAATCGCTAAGAAAGAAAACGCTGCTATCTTATTGGAAGACAATACCGATGCCTACGACAACTTCGACCCCAATAGTACTGAGGCCTATATTCTTTTCTCACTTTCGCAAAGCCTTTACCAAAGTCAGAGCTTGAACTTGGCCGACAAAGTCCAGAAGCAGTTTGCCAACAAGGTGGGCCGTCATGACCGTGGTGTTCAACAAGCAGGATTTCTTGTTTTATGGAAGACTTCTATGCCAAGCATATTGGTCGAACTGGGTTTTATCAACAATGCGAAAGAAGAGCAGTTTCTTAATTCAGAGAAGGGACAAAACCAGATGGCATTGGCTTTGTACCGTGCTTTCGAGGAATACAAACGCGAGTTTGAGGCTGAAAATCACACATCGGGCCAACCTGTTGTCAGCGAAAAGCCCGCCAGTAGCAATGTTGGTGACACGTATTTCAGCGTGCAGTTTGCCAGCCGCGACAAGAAAGTGGCATCCACCGACAAGGCCTTCAGCGGTGTGAAAGAAGTCGATGTGTATGAATACAACGGCGCTTTCCGTTATATCTCAGGCAAGTTCACTAGCAAGGATGCAGCCACCAAGCGTCAATCCGAGGTGCGTGCCTTGGGCTACAAGGACGCCTTCGTCATCGCCTTCGTCAATGGTGAGCGCGGCACTATCAAGCAAGCCGAGGAGGCGCTGAAGAAATAATGCATGTAGGGCTGTCACATCCATTACCAAACTGGGAAACTAATCACCTTGTCGTTGCTGCCCGCCACAAGGCCGAAGCCGTTCTTCACATTGGAATATACGCCTACGGGCTCACTATAGTATTGTGACAGGCTATTGCCCGAAGTGATGGTCGTGTAGTAATTGTATGCTCCTTCGGTCAAATGCCGCAACTTGATTTCAACGAAAGCATTGATGCTGTCATTGGCCTTGAAAAGCGTTTCGGTGACCATGGGGATTTCCATACGATAGCTGCCGCCATCAAAAGTGGCATCGTTGAAGGTGCTTCTTGAGCGGTTAGTCAAGCCAACATCAACACCGAACTGGTCTTCCAACTCCACCGTCGAGGTGCCGATGATGGGGTCGTTGAAATAGACTTGGTATAACTCAGCAGGCTTTTCATGATGTTCCAGCCCATCGGGGAAGGTCCAGTCACCTTCCGTGCGCATCGATGCTTCAAGGCAATAAAGATCCAACGCGCCGGGATTTGGGTCGGTGATTTCTATCGTGACGGTGAGGTGTTTGCGGTAATGAGTAAGCCAAACGATTATGGTGGAGTCCGTGTCGGGCACGGGGATGTGATAGCCGCTCGCGCTCGTGGTGTCCCATTTCGTGATGCGGGCATCTTCAAAACTACCTATGGGCTCATTCGGTAAAGCCTCCGAACTACCTTCTATCTCATCAAATCCCGGGGCCGTCACGCTGATTTTGACCACATCGCCGATTTGCGGCACATAGTCATGCGTGAAATAATAACTGACAAAGAACATAGGGGGATTCAGATAGTCATAATAGGTTGTGTCACCGTTCAGCTGCATCTCGCCTTTGCTTACGCCGTTTACGAAAAGGAAGGCTTGTGTACCCTCTGGCATGGCGTAGTCAGTAATGGTGTCGAAAACGAAGTCGCTTTTGTAAACCACCGCCTTGATGGGCTCGCCAGGAACGGCAATGCAGTTGACAACCAACTTAGGCTCCACATATTCGCCTTGAAAAGGAAGGGGTTTGGTGCAGGCAGCCAAGGCTACAACCGCCATAATATATGCTATATGTCTTGTTCTCATTGTCTTTAAAATTTAAATCCGTAGGATACAGAAGGAATGATTGGGAAGATGCTGACCTGCTGCAGTTGAGGCAGTCCTGTGTTTTGGTCATAGCCACGAATGACGATGAAGGGGTTCTGTCGGTTGTAGACATTATAGATGCTGATGTTCCACACGCGCTCGCCGTGCTTCTTCCGCTTGCGGAAGTTCATGCCGAGGTCGAGGCGGTGATACACGGGCATCCTGAAGTTGTTGCGTTCCACATAGCCGATGTTGGGCGTGCCAACAACGCTGCCACCATATTGTGAATAATAGGTGATAGGAATACCTGGATAGGTCTGTGTGGACAAGGTGCCGCAATTGCCGCTGCTGATGACCCAAGTGCCCGACAGGTCGAAACGGTCGCTGAACTTGTGCTGCACGGTGATGCTGAAGTCGTGGCGACGGTCGTATTTGGCGGGGAAGGGATTGCCATTGTTGATTTCCATGCCTTCGCGGTCGAATTTGCGCATGGAACGCGCCCAAGTGTAACCAATCCAGCCCGTGGTCTTGCCGAAGGAGCGTTGCACGAGCAGTTCGATACCGTAGGCCCAACCTCTGCCGAGGTTCACCTTGTCCTCCCAGCCTTGGCTGGTGCCGAAGAAGCTGGTGCCATCTTTATACTCCAACACATTGTCCATCGTCTTGTAATAGCCTTCGAGCGAGATGTCAAACAGGTTGTGCAATTCATAGAAGCCGCCGAGCGAGAACTGATGCCCACGTTCGGGTGCAATTCGGGCCGTGACGGGCACCCAAAGATCGGTGGGCATGGTGATGTTGCTGTTGGAAAGCAAGTGGATGTATTGTGTCATGTAGGCGTAACCCGCTTTGAGGGAGAAATGAGGCGCTACCATGGCGCTCATGCTGAAGCGGGGCTGCAACGAGTGGTAGAAGTTGCCTTGCACGGCAAAAGCGGAATAGTGCAGTCCGACATTCATTTTGATGGCTTCGCTCAATGCGATGTTGTCTTCAACGTAAAGCATGGCTTCGTGGGCGTGCACATCGCCAGTGTTGGCCACGGTGTCCATATTGGCTTCCGCTTCGGTGAAGTTGATCTTCATCGACTGCACCTCGGGGCGGAAGAAATGATAGGTATAGCCGCCGCCGAACCGGATGTCGTGCCTCGGGTTGGGCGCGTAATGGAAATCGGTGCGCGCCGTAAGGTCATGGATGCCTGAATGGAAGTTCATGGCCATCTCATCGGTCGAGGTGTAGGCGGTAGGTTTGAATTGCTCGTAGGTGTAGTTTTGGTCCATACCGAGGTCGTGGCGGTATTGGGTGTAGCTCGCCGAAGCATCCATGAAGAGTTTGGGCGAAATGATGTGGTTCCAACGCAGCGCGCCCACCTTGTTGCCCCATTTCCAGTTCAAGCCAAGCTTCTCGTGGTCGGCGTACATGTCCTCATAGGCGTAGTCCCATTTCACATTGGCGTAGATCTTGTCGTCGCCGCTGTACCAACTCAAATAGAGACGGTCTTTGTCCGAAATCTTCCAGTTGAGCTTGGCGTTGAGGTCGTAGAAATAATAGCCCAACGAGAACTTGTCGATGCTCGGGTCGGCCAACTTCCCGATGAGGCCATAAAGGTTGGTGAGGGCATCGGAATAGGTGCGGCGAAACGACAGGTTGAACGAGAGTTTGTCTTTCACAATCGGGCCTTCAAGGTTGAGTTTTGAAGAAATCAGTCCGATGCTGAAGTTGCCGTGATATTTCTGCATGTCACCGTCTTTCATGCGCACATCCACGACGGAGGAGATGCGTCCGCCGTAACGCGCAGGGAAACCACCTTTGTATAAGGTGACATTCTTCAGCGCATCGGGGTTAAAGACAGAGAAGAAACCAAACATGTGGTTGACGTTGTAGAGCGGCACGCCGTCCATGAGGAGCAGGTTCTCGTCGGGGCCGCCGCCGCGTACATAGAGTCCGGCCGAGCCTTCCGAGCCGTTCTGCACGCCCGGCAGCAGCTGGATGGCTTTCAGCACGTCGGCCTCGCCCATCAAGGTCGGAATGCTTTTGATTTGCTTGATGGGCAATTCGATGACACTCATCTGCGGGTTGTTGGCGCCCACCGTGGCGCGGTTGGCCTCCACCGTGACTTCCTGCAACTGAATGTTGCTGCTCATCTTCACCGTGATGAGGGTGTCGGCGACCAAGTTGAAAGCTTGGTTCACGGCATCATAACCCACAAAGGAAAACTGCAGGTCGACGGGACCTTCGTCCAAGGTCAGGGAATAATAGCCGTAGTTGTTGGTGGCGCAGCCTTGGCCTGTGTTGCGGTCAATCACCGTCGCCCCAATCAAAGTCTCACGGCTGGCGGCATCCATCACATAGCCACTGATGCAGTGCTTCTTCTGCGCCATCGCCGACAACGACAGCAGCAGAAGGAATAAAAAAGGAATTGTTTTTCGCATGAATGCTTGGTTTGGTTAATTGTCAATCTAACCCCTAAACCAGGCATATTATTGTCTGAAACGAAAAAAATGGCCGCACTTTCAAAGTACGGCCATTTAGAATAACAGATGTGGGTGATTACTCTACCACCACCAAATAATAGTTCTTCTTGCCCTTTTGAACAAGGATATACTTGCCATCGATGAGGTCGGTGGGGGTCATCAACTTGTCCAAAGTGACCTTTTCCTTGTTGACGCTCACGCCGTTGGCTTGGGTCATCTTGCGGGCCTCACCCTTCGAGGGGAAGATCTGCGTGTTGACGGCCATGAAGTCGACGATCGGGATGCCGGCTTCGAGGTCGGTGCGGGCGATGTGCTCCTGCGGCACGCCGTCAAAGATGTCCAAGAAGGTGGCTTCGTCGAGCTTCTCCAAGCCTTCCTTGGTCGACTTGCCGAAGAGGATGTTGGAGGCCTCGATAGCGGCATCCAAGGCTTCCTGCGAGTGCACCAACACAGTGACTTCCTGGGCCAAACGCTTTTGCAGCACACGCATGCCCGGGTCTTTTTTGTGCTCTTCGATCAAGGCGTCGATGGTTTCTTTATCCAGCGAGGTGAAGATTTTGATGTATTTCTCAGCGTCCTCGTCGCTGACATTGAGCCAGAACTGGTAGAACTTGTAAGGCGTGGTGCGCTTCGGGTCGAGCCAGATGTTGCCGCTCTCGGTCTTGCCGAATTTCTTGCCGTCGGCCTTGGTGATGAGTGGGCAAGTAAGTGCAAATGCCTCGTTCTCGAAGCCCAAGGTGCGACGAATCAGCTCCGTGCCCGTGGTGATGTTGCCCCATTGGTCGTTGCCGCCCAACTGCAGCTTGCAGTTCTTGTGCTGATAGAGCCAGAGAAAATCGTAGCCTTGCAGGAGCTGGTAGGTGAACTCGGTGAAGCTGAGACCGTCGCGAGCTGTACCGTTGAGGCGCTGCTGCACGCTGTCCTTGGCCATCATGTAATTCACGGTGATGTGTTTGCCCACCTCGCGCGCGAAATCGAGGAAGGTGAAGTCCTTCATCCAGTCGTAGTTGTTCACCATCTCGGCGGCATTGGGCTCCTTCGAATCGAAGTCCAAGAACTTGGCTACCTGAGCCTTGATGCACTCTTGGTTGTGACGCAAGGTCTCTTCGTTGAGCAGGTTACGCTCTTGGCTCTTGCCCGAGGGGTCGCCAATCATGCCGGTGGCACCACCCACCAGGATGATGGGCTTGTGGCCACAGCGTTGCAAATGGCGCAGCATCATGATGCCGCAAAGGTGTCCGATATGTAAGGAGTCGGCGGTCGGGTCAGTGCCGAGGTAAGCCGTTACCATTTCTTTCTGGAGGAGTTCTTCCGTTCCTGGCATAATCTGTGCCAGCATTCCGCGCCAGCGGAGTTCTTCAACAAAATTCTTCATCGTTAGGGTTAGTTTTGAGGTGCAAAAATACAAAGATTTTGGGCTCCCTCAATCAATTATTGTAATGTCTGAGCCTACACCGCATATTCTCAACGACATTGCCTCCAAAGAGCCAAGAGTCGGCGAAGTGGAGGTTGCCGTATGGGAAGATGTCGGCATAAACCTCATAATAATACCTCGACACAAAGGTGGAGTCGAAATCTGAACAAACCATAAAGTGGTCGACCAGTTGTCCTCCAGTGAATGGGGCAACATAGACGATGCTATCGCGTGAGGAGTTGTATTTTGCGACACCGAGATGCAAGGATTGGTCAACCATTTCGGTGCCTTCCGTCCAAGTCAGCGGGTTGATGCCAACTACCGTGTTTTTCATCAAAGGCGATGCTGCTTCGATATCGCTCACCGAATTGAAAATCACTACACCTTGCATGCAGCTATCGACAGCAGGTTTCAAGGCGTCGGGGTATTGGGCCAATTCTTGGTCGGTGATTTGGAAGCCGATGCAATACGCCGCCACCATTTGCTGACGCTGTTTTTTGGTCATGCCGTTTTTCAACAGTTCGATGAGCATCTGCGAGCCTTGGCTATGGCCTACTAGGAAGAAAGGACGCCCGTGGTTGTAATGTGCCATGTAGTACTGGAAGGCGTCTTTGATGTCAGCAACAGGCGTTTGAGCGATCTGTTCCAGAATATCTTTGGGTTGCCTATAAGCGTCAAATATCATCTGACGATAATAGGGTGCATAAAAGTTGTATTCGTAGTAGAGTAGCTTGTTGAATTTTTGGTTGCTGTTTGCTTCTTCTCTCACTTCGGGAAGGCTAATGTCAGTATACCATGACGAGTCGTTCTCCGCATAGGAAATGGTGGCAACAGTCGGATAAACATAGAAGACATCGGCCTCATGGTTTTCGTCTCCAATGCTGTACCAATAGTTGGTATCTGCATAGTTGATATGAGTAATGGTGTCTTTCTCTTTAGAACAAGAAACGAACACAAAGGCCAAAACAGCCAAAAAGATGTTGATAAATGATGGTTTTCTCATGGGTTTAACGGTTTTGAGACCACAAAGGTAGTAAAAAACAGTTTTTTTGTCGCAGACTCAATAAAATTTCGCAAATTTGCAGCCACAATGATTAAAAGACACAATAATCAACAAATCAACAAATATGAAAAGAGACGAAAAAATCTTTGATCTGATTCGCCAAGAAAAAGAGCGTCAGATGCACGGAATCGAACTCATTGCTTCTGAAAACTTTGTCAGCGAACAAGTGCTTGAAGCCATGGGTTCTGTCATGACCAACAAATACGCCGAGGGTTATCCTGGCAAGCGTTACTACGGCGGCTGCCAAATCGTCGACCAAAGCGAACAAATCGCCATCGATCGCGCCTGCCAGCTGTTCAACGCCACCTTTGCCAACGTGCAGCCCCACTCGGGTGCCCAAGCCAACATGGCTGTGATGCAAGCTTTGCTTGAACCCGGCGACACCTTCATGGGTCTCGACCTCTCGCATGGTGGTCACCTCTCACATGGCAGCCCGGTCAACGCTTCGGGTATGCTCTACAAGCCCGTCGCCTACCACGTGGCCAAGGAAACAGGACGTGTCGACTACGACGAGATGGAGAAGATCGCCCTCGAGTGCAAGCCGAAACTCATCATTGCCGGTGCTTCTGCCTACAGCCGTGACTGGGATTACAAACGCATGCGCGCCATCGCCGACAAGGTGGGCGCCGTCCTCATGGCCGATGTCAGCCACCCCGCTGGCCTCATCGCTAAGGGCCTGCTGAACGACCCGCTGGAGTACTGCCACATCATCACCACCACGACCCACAAGACCCTCCGCGGTCCCCGTGGCGGCATGATCCTCATCCGTCATGACTTCGAAGACCCGCGCGGTCGTAAGACCCCGAAGGGTGAAACGAAGATGATGTCAGCCTTGATCAACAGCGCCGTGTTCCCGGGCATCCAAGGTGGCCCTCTGGAGCACGTCATCGCCTCCAAGGCCGTTGCTTTCGGCGAAGCCCTCAGCGACGAGTACATGGAGTACATCCAACAGGTGAGGAAGAACGCCGCCTTCATGGCCAGAGCCTTCATGGATAAGGGCTACGATGTCATCAGCGGTGGCACCGACAACCACTCCATGCTGATTGACCTCCGCGGCAAGTTCCCGGAGATCACTGGTAAGATGGTGGAGAACACCCTCGTCCTTGCCGACATCACCGTCAACAAGAACATGGTGCCCTTCGACACCCGTTCGCCTTTCTTGACTTCTGGTCTGCGTGTTGGCACACCTGCCATCACCACCCGTGGTCTGAAGCAAGACAAGATGGCCGTTATCGTTGAATTGATCGATGACGTCATCAGCGACATTAATCCTGAGACCAAGACCGCTTCGGAGGCCAAGATCAATGCCGTCCGCGCTGAGGTCAACAAGATGATGAAGGATTACCCGCTCTTTGCTTGGTAATACTTTCTTATCAGCGAAAACAAAAACGCCTGGTTCTTTGGATCGGGCGTTTTTTTATGTATGTTTGCGAGCAATTAGCACAAAGGACCATGAATATTATCAACTTTGCCGAGAGCAATAGTATCATTAACCAATATGTTGCTGAGCTTAGAGATGTAAAAATCCAAGCGGACAGAAATACCTTTCGCCACAATTTGCAACGCATCGGCCAGATGATGGCTTATGAGGTGAGCAAGACTTTGCGTTATTCCGAGAAAGATATCCAAACACCCTTAGCATCTGCTAAAACAAGCACGCCTGACGATGAAGTTGTGTTGGCTACTGTGTTTCGGGCTGGGCTTCCTTTCCATCAAGGTTTTTTGGATGTCTTCGACCATGCTGGCAACGCCTTTGTTTCAGCATATCGTTATTACATGGATGAGAAGCATGAGGAGGTGGGCATTAAGGTGGAATATTTGGCTGCTCCTAACCTGACTGACAAAACCTTGATCATTGCCGATCCGATGCTGGCTACTGGAGGTAGCTTGCAGTTGGCATACGAGGCATTGTGCACCAAAGGCATTCCCAAGCACTTACATCTTTGCTGCGTTATTGCTTCCCAGGAAGGCATTGACAACTTAATGAAACTCTTCAAGCCTTTGGACAATGTCACGCTATGGTGCGCAGCCGTCGACCCGATACTGAACGAGCATAAGTATATCGTTCCTGGTCTTGGTGATGCTGGCGACCTCGCTTATGGCGATAAGATCTGATTAAAGCGCGGTGATGATTTCCTCAAAACTCCGCTCATCCTCCAATCCGTTCATCTTCTCCTGTTTGATGCGCGACTTGCGGCGGGCGTAGCTGTTGGTTTGCAGGTTCATCAAGATCGAGATGACCTGGTTGCTGAAGCCTTGTTTGGTGAGGCAGCAGATTTGCAGGTCACTCTTGGTCAGGGAAGGGTACTTCTCCGTCAGTCGTTTGGTGAAGTCGCCGTAAACCTTGTCGATGAGTGTCACGAAGTCGTCCCATTCGGTTTCCTTCAGGTCGAAGTCGAGGGTTGAGGCCGTGATTTGCTCGGTGAGGGCGAGGGCGGTTACATACACCTTGTTTTTCTTCAGTTCCATCTCAAGTTGGTTCTTCATCTCTTCGGCTTTCAGCTGAGCATTCAGCGTTTTTTGGCGCAGCAGCAGCAAAACGATGACCAAAGCGAGGACAAGGCCGCCAAGGATGAGGTAGAGATAGAGGCTTTTCAGCTTCTGCTCGGCTTCGAGGTTGTTTTTCTGCATTTGCAGGTCATATTCCGCCTTGATGCGTTGCACTTGTTCGCTGCGATGCTCGCGGTCGGCCTGCATCATGTTTTCGTTGAAAAGTTCGAGGCTTTCAAGGGCTTTTGGGTAGTCGCCGGCAAACTGGTAGAGGTAATAGAGGCTCTGGTAGGCCGACATGCGGACGCCCGCCTTGTCGCTGTGGGTGGCTTCGTTGAGGTGAATGATGGCGAGGCTGTCGTGCGACAGATAGTAGTGTGCCAGTCCTAAGGTCAGGTGGCAAGCGTCGGCATCGGCGCCTTGGGCCAAAGCTTGGCCGACACGTTCTATCACCTGCCCATAGTCTTCTTTTGCCATCAGCACATCAAGGCTCGAGTCCAATAGCAGTTCGCGCTCCATCGTTTTGTCGTTCAATTTTTGGGCGAGTTGCAAGGCTTCGTCGTAGTGCTGTTGTGCCGCGTCGATGTTGCCCATCGAGGCCGCTGTGCGACCGCAATTGCGTAAGGCATTCATCAACAAGGTGTCGTTGCCCAAGGCGCGAAACAGCTGTGCGGCGTCGGTGTGGAGGGGCAGGGCTTCGTCGAACAGCTCGTGTTTCCAATAGGCGAAGCCGAGGTTGTCCTCGATTAGGCCTTTCAGGCGTTGCACCTCGGGCTTTGTCGGGTCGCAGCGGCCGATGGCGATGAGCGCTTGGCTTAGGCTTTGTGCGGCGGCCTCCGTCTGCTTGTCGGCGATGTGCTGGCGCCCTTGTTCAAGGCCAGCCTCCGCCTTTCGGAAGTAGCCGGTCTCGTCATGGCAGGCCGTGAGGATTACCAACGCCAGAAACACGCTGATGATTATGGTTTTTGGTTTCATCGTATCACGAATTTCAGTGTTGTTTCGCCCACGTTGATGAAATACATGCCCGAGGGCAATGTTGAAATGTCAATCTGTTGGGTTTCAGCCGAGATGTGGCCTTGCAGCAAGGTTTGTCCCATCAGGTTGATAATACGATAGGTCTGGTCTGGTAGAGACGCGATTAATCGCGTCTCTACAAACAGGATGTTATTTGTAGGATTAGGATAGACCATGAAGGTTCCTGAGCCTGTCGAAGGGCCGTCCTCATTAATGCCATTGTGCAATTCGGCGTAGATGGCATCGCAGTCCTCGTCGCCGTTATGGTACAGCAGGGCGTCCTCCACCCAATAGCAGCGCAGGCCGTTTACCGTGAACCTGGCGTCTCGTCGCATCAGTTTTTCGGGGAAGAAACTGGTCATGTGGCCGTAGCCGACCACAATGTCGCCGCTAAAGAGGTCTCCTGCATCGCTGATGTGTAGCATCTTGCGGGTGTCGCCTTCGTATTCAAAAACACCCACGCTGTCGACGTGCACTATGATGCTCTCCGTCCCCACCTTGATTTCCCATTCATCGCCGGCTTCGGCGGCATAGTCATAGAGAATGGTAAACTCTTCAAGGTCTTTGTTCCACCAGTACACCTTGTTGCCTTCCTCAAAGATGTATTCGTGCGTCACTTCGGAATGAGAGTCGCGGTCGTAGATGGTGTTGGTGCGCACGATGATTTTGGGCCTTTCGTTGCCGATGGTCGTGTCGGCAGCGTATTCCAAGTGTTGGTAAGTGATGTTGCCGTTGCCCCATTCGAGTTCATAGTACCATTCGGATAAAATCGGGAATTGTTGCTCGAGGGTATTATAATGCAAACTGATTTCAAACTGATTGACTTCACCATATGTGAATTCTAATTGCCTTTGCCATTCATACAATTGTGAATCATTGAATAAGGATTGTCCTGAAAAGACATCCCACTCCCAATCGTCGTTGTTTTTCTTCCGGAAGGAAATCGTCACTGTTTGTGTCTCATCATTGAAATCATAGAGAACTTTTTTGGTGATGTCCCATTCGGAATTTTCAGCAGACCAAGAACCAGTCTGGTATTCAACCACGCGATTCTTGATGTCGTAGATATAATGCGCAATTCCTGAATTCACCCAATCACCATCGTTGAGTACCTGTGTGATAATGCTATCGGTTTTGTTGCGGTCAGTGTAAGTATAAGTTTTCAATGACCTGGATGTGATGGTTCCAGAATTGTCGTATGTGTCTGTTTGTGAAGTCAACACCTGTTGCCTTTCATTATAATGATTGGTGGTCACAGAGGAGAGCCTTGTAGTATCTGTATAAGTGGAATCAATTCGGATTCTGTTTCCGTTTTCATACGCGTAATTGCTACGCTGCCATATCCGTGTTTCTCCGTATTCAGTGCAGCTTGAGTCTTTCCGAAACAATCTGTGGTTGGTGTAATAATAGTCGTAATGATTATTAATTTCGTCATAATGATCATTCCCTCGGTAATGATCGGAATGTTTTATCTGATGATCGGTTTCGTATGTAAAGCTCAATGTTTCGAATGATGCTGGATGGCCTCCTAAATTACTATGAATTCTCAACGGCTTGGAAGGAAACTCGAAAAACGTAAAAGAACTAACGCGGCTTTGAGACGTGAAATCAGTCAACACACCGTTTTGGTCATAGTTGAAATCAGAATGACCTTCAGCCGTCACTTGGCCTGCGGCATTGTACGTTCGACCGATGACATGGTCAGGGTATCCTATGGAATCATACACCGTTACGGAGCAGTCGAAGCAAGCAGTCATGATGCAATCGTGATCCAGCGTAAAAGTATATTCAGGAGAATAGGCTACGACCGCACCATTTCGTTTCCAATAACCGAAAACATGGCCAAGATTTGCGGTGGCACGAACGGTAGCTGTCGTATGGTCGCAATCTTCGGGTATCGAAACCACTTCGGCGGTGCCATATTCGGGGTTGTTGACACCAACGGTTAGTGCAGGAGCTCCGAGAAACAAACTACCTTCCATATTGACGAACCGACTCCAATCCCAATTCAAAAGGAATTGATCGAAAGTCAAGCAATTGACATAGACTGGAATATCCGTGGGGACATTATTGAAAATACTACGATCCTCATAATAGGGATTACTTGGAATATGCTCACTGAACGGTGGTGTTGGGGTATTGCAGTGGATGGATTGTAAACCTATACAATCTTCAAAAGCACTATATTGTATGGTATCGACGGAAGCTCCGATGGTCAATGAAGAAAGCCCCGAACAGCCCATGAAGGCATAGCCGCCGATGAAAGTGCATTGGTCGGGGATGACGAAACTACTGGAAAGACCAATGCAATCCATAAAAGCTTCTGCCTCAATTCTTCGAATGGTATTAGGCAGTTCAACAGATATGATTTCTTGACAAGCATCGAAGGCATTTTGTCCAATGGAAACCACAGTATAGGTCGTGTTTTCATGCTCAACAAACGCTGGGATGATAAGGTCCCCTTCTGGTTGAGGATAGCTGCCCCAGCCTATCTGTGGGGAGTTGGGGAATGTCACCGCCACTTCGTGGTTTTCCTCCGAAAGGATTCGGTAATACAAGGTTTGCCCCGTCTCGCACACAGCTGAGAAATCGTAGGTTTGGGCAAAAGCACTCGTTGCGAGCACCATCATTGTAAGAAATGCGAATAACTTTTTCATAGTTGTAGATGTTTTTGATTGTTGACACCTATTTTTACTTTGTTCATGAACTTTCGCGCACATCATCTCGATGTTTGCATTGCAAAAGTAGAGCATTTCCCAAAGCAAAAAACATCTTGTCAAGCCCCCAAGAGGCCTTGTCTATCATGTCGCAAAGATAGAAAAAAATAAACGGTTGGATTTCAATTTGTTATAAAATCGAAATCCAACCGTTGTCTATGGGGCTGTCTATGTTGTTGCGTTGGTAGAGACGCGATTAATCGCGTCTCTACAAGGCAAAATGTGTCATTTCTTCGGCTTCAATTCGTCAAAGATCATATTTCTTAGGTTGTCGATCGGGACGCGCACCTGCTGCATCGTGTCGCGGTCGCGGACGGTGACGGTGTTGTCAACCAATGTGTCGTTATCAACCGTGACACACATCGGCGTACCGATGGCATCCTGCCTTCTGTAGCGCTTGCCGATGCTGTCTTTCTCCTCGTACTGGCACATGAAGTCGGCCTTCAGCGAGTCGATGATCTCGCGGGCCTTCTCCGGAAGTCCGTCTTTCTTGACCAACGGTAGCACTGCCACCTTGTAAGGCGCCAGCACAGCCGGCAGCTTCAGCACCACGCGCTCCGAGCCGTCTTCAAGTTTTTCTTCGGTGAAGGCATTGCTGAACATGGCGAGGAACATGCGGTCGAGGCCGATGGAGGTCTCGATGACGTAAGGCGTGTAGCTCTCGTTGGTGTCGGGGTCGAAGTACTGAAGTTTCTTGCCCGAGTATTTGGCGTGGGCCGAGAGGTCGAAGTCGGTGCGGCTGTGGATGCCTTCCAGCTCCTTGAAGCCGAAGGGGAAATCGAACTCGATGTCGGTGGCGGCGTTGGCGTAGTGGGCCAGCTTCTCGTGGTCGTGGAAGCGGTATTTCTCGGCGGGCAGACCCAGCGAGAGGTGCCAAGCGAGGCGTTCCTGCTTCCAGTGTTGGAACCATTCGAGTTCCGTGCCAGGACGCACGAAGAACTGCATCTCCATCTGCTCGAACTCGCGCATGCGGAAGATGAACTGACGGGCCACGATCTCATTACGGAAGGCCTTACCGGTCTGGGCGATGCCGAACGGGATCTTCATGCGGCCGGTCTTCTGCACGTTGAGGTAGTTGACGAAGATGCCTTGTGCCGTCTCGGGACGCAAGTAGATGGTGTCGGAGCCGTCGGCCACGCTACCCATCTTGGTGGCAAACATCAGGTTGAACTGACGCACGTCGGTCCAGTTGCGGGTGCCGCTGATGGGGCAGACGATTTCCAAGTCAAGGATGAGCTGCTTGATGGCGTCTAGGTCGTTCTTCTCCATGGCGCCATAGAGGCGGTGGCTGATTTCCTCAATCTTGGCTTTGTGTTCAAGCACGCGCGGGTTGGTGGTCACAAACTGTTCCTCGTTGAAGGCGTCGCCGAAGCGCTTGCGGGCTTTCTCCACCTCTTTATTAATCTTCTCCTCGATTTTGGCCATATAGTCTTCGACGAGCACATCGGCGCGGTAGCGTTTCTTGCTGTCGCGGTTGTCGATGAGCGGGTCGTTGAAGGCGTCGACGTGGCCGGAGGCCTTCCACGTAGTGGGATGCATGAAGATGGCGGCGTCGATGCCGACGATGTTCTCGTGCATCTGCACCATCGCCTTCCACCAGTATTCGCGGATGTTCTTCTTCAGCTCCACGCCGTTTTGGCCGTAGTCATAAACGGCTGAAAGTCCGTCATAAATCTCGCTCGAAGGGAAGATGAAACCATATTCCTTGGCATGAGCGGTTATCTTCTTGAAAAAATCTTCTTGGTTCATTATTGGTAACTATTTAAAATTCAGAATTTAATACTTAAAAATTAGATAATCAGCATCGCGTCACCATAGGTAAAGAAACGATACTTTTCGGCAATGGCTTCCTTGTAGGCTTTCATCAGCAAATCGTAACCAGCGAAAGCTGCCACTTCCATCATCATCGGTGATTTGGGAAGGTGGAAGTTGGTGATCATGCAGTTGGCGACCGAGAAGGTGTAAGGCGGGAAGATGAATTTGTTGGTCCAGCCTTTAAAGGGTTTGATCTTGCCGCTGATGGTCATGGCGGTTTCGAGTGCCTTCAATGAAGTGGTGCCAACGGCAAACACGTTGTTGTGGCGTTGGTTGGCCTCGTTGACCAGAGTACAGCATTCCTCGTCGATATACATCTCTTCCGAATCGGGCTTGTGCTTGGTGAGGTCTTCCACTTCGATGTCGCGGAAGTTACCCATGCCAGGGTGCAGAGTCAGCTCGGCGAAAGATGCGCCAACGATTTCAAGGCGTTTCATCAGGATCTTGCTGAAGTGCATGCCAGCAGTAGGAGCCGAAACAGCACCTTCCACTTTGGCGTAGATGGTCTGGAAGTCTTCGGCATCTTCAGGCGTTTCGTCACGGTTGAGCTCTTTTGGGATGGGCGTATGGCCTAATGAAGACAGTGTTTTCTTGAATTCGTCATAGGTGCCGTCATACAGGAAACGCAGCGTTCTTCCTCTTGATGTGGTGTTGTCGATGACTTCGGCCACCAGCTCGTCGCCTTCTCCGAAATACAATTTATTGCCGATACGGATTTTGCGCGCTGGGTCGACAAGCACATCCCACAAACGGCTTTCGGGGTCAAGTTCGCGAAGCAATAGTACTTCGATCTTGGCACCTGTCTTTTCCTTTTCACCATAGAGTTTGGCGGGAAACACTTTTGTGTTGTTGATGACAAACACGTCGCCGTCTTTGACGTAATTGATGAGGTCCTTGAAGATGCAATGCTCAATCTTCTCGGTTTTTCTGTCGACAACCATCAAACGGGCTTCGTCACGGTTTTGCATCGGATGGAGCGCGATCAATTCGCTGGGCAGGTTGAATTTGAACTGCGATAATTTCATGCTATATTAAGTTTTGATTTTCCTTATAAGGGGCACAAAGATAATGCAGGACAAAAGTTTTGTCAAGTTTTTTTCTTAAACTAATGGTTATCAGCTTTTTTCTGCTGTTTTTCTTCCTGCTCTTTCTTCCACTCCTTGAAAGCGTCGCCCGTGTCAACAATGTGCTGTCTCAGTTTCTCCAAAGGCCAAGCATCTTCAACGTTGAAGTTGCCGATGCGGGTGCGCCGAAGCGAGGTGAGGCAAGCACCGTTGCCCAAAGCCTTGCCGAAATCGTTGGCGAGGCTGCGTATGTAGGTGCCCTTGCTGCACGTCACCTCGAAGTCGAGTTCGGGGAAGCGGTCGAGATTGAGTTTGAAATCATCGATGCGGACATCGCGGGCTTTCAGCTCGATTTCTTCGTCGGAGCGGGCATAGTCGAAGGCGCGTTTTCCTTTGATTTTAATGGCGGAGTACTTAGGTGGGTATTGCTTGAGGTCGCCGAGGAATTGTTGCCGGGCAGCTTCAATCTGTTCTGGAGTGATGCCATCCGTGGGGAAGAAGGTGTTGGGCTCGCTTTCCAAGTCAAAGGTTGGTGTGGTTTGTCCCAGTAGAATCGTCCCGGTGTAGGTCTTCACCTGCGCTTGAAATGTATCGATTTGTTTGGTCATCTTGCCCGTACACAAAATGAGCAGACCCGTTGCCAAGGGGTCCAAAGTTCCGGCATGTCCTACCTTGAGCTTGCGGATGCCATAGCAACGGTTGAGCAAGGAACGGATGAAGTTGACCGTGTCGAACGACGTCCAGTCCAAAGGTTTGTCGATGAGGATGACCTCGCCTTCTTCGAAGTTGAACATCAGGCGAAGATTATGGCAACGAGGCCGATGATGGCGCAATAGACGGCAAACCAAATCAGTTTACCTTTCTTCACGATGTTGATCATCCACTTACAGGCGAAACAGCCTGCGATGAAGGCGGCCAGGAAGCCTACGATGGCAGCCACGGGTGAGATGCCGTCCATGGCTTGACTGAAGCCGACCTCAAAGATGTCCTTGATGTCAAGCAATGCCTCGCCAAGGATGGGAGGAATGACCATTAGGAAGGAAAACTGGGCCAACTTTTCCTTTTTGTTGCCAAGCAACAAACCTGTCGCGATGGTTGAGCCAGAACGAGAGAGACCTGGCATAACGGCGCAGGCCTGGGCAATACCGATGATGAAGGCATGCAGACCACTGATGTTTTCCTTCTGACGCGGTTTGGCAAAGTAGGAAAAGGCAAGCAATGTAGCTGTCACTAAGAGCATGATGCCCACGATGAGGAGACCCGAGCCAAATACTTCCTCCACTTTGTCCTTGAAGAAGAAGCCCACGATAGCCACTGGAATCATCGAGATGAGAATGTTGATGGCATATTTGGTGCCGTCGTTGAGGCCTTGGTAGGTGCGCCACGACTGACGGGCGAACAAATCCTTGAAGATCCATACGATTTCCTTCCAGAGGATGACTAAGGTGCTGAGCACGGTGGCCACATGAAGCAATACGGTAAACGTGAGGTTTGAAGAGCCGTCGTCAAGGCCAAAAAGGGCTTGGCCGATGGCCAGATGTCCACTGCTGCTGACAGGAAGATATTCCGTCAGGCCCTGAAGCAGGCCGAGTATTAATGCTTGTAACCAACTCATTTCTTGCTCCTCCAGAAGATTGCAACGATCTCTACCACAAAGCCAGCCAAGACCAAGATGGGAGCTAAGGTCAGGTGTTGAAAGTCAAACATCTTTTCGTTGAAGACATCGGGGTCGCTTGAGCCACCACCAATCATCAGGATGAAGCCAATTGCGATGAGGGCAAGGCCAATGAGGACGATGATGTAATTCTGTTTTCCGAAAGGCATTACCTTTTGTTCGTCAGAGATTTCGTTGGTTTCTTTTTTGTTTTTTTCTTTTGCCATGGTATAATGTTGTTTGTTTTTCGATTTTTATACGTGCCCTTCGATGGGTTCGATGTCTCTATGCATACAGTCGATCGACATCAGCGTTGAGGTATTTCCTAAGGGCTGAGTGGGTGGAAAGACCTCCGAGCAGAATGCCTAGGATGATGATCCCAATGAAAATGCCGATGGTTATCTTGTAGTCCTGAATGGCTGACATCTCAGGAATTCGTTTGTTAAGGCCGTAGAGTAATAAGGCAAGGAAAGCATCCGCCAACAACGCTCCGAAAAAGCCTTGAGAAATACCACTTTTGATAAAAGGCCTACGGATATAGGAGGCTGTGGCACCTACAAGTTGCATGCTGCGAACAAGGAAACGCTTGGAATATATGCTAAGGCGTATGGTATTTCGAATCAAGGTGACAGCGATGATAAGAAGGATGACGCTGGCAATCATCAGCGCAAATCCGATGCGGCGTACGTTTTGGTTGATGAGGTCGACGAGTGACTTCTGATAGTAAACCTCCTTGATGTCGGCATTGCCAAGCAGTTGCGATTCAATCACGTTGAGGCTGTCGTTATTGGCCCAAGCGGCGTTGAAACGAACGTCGATGGAAGGGAGGAGAGGGTTTTCCTCGTTGCCGAGCCATTGGAGGAAGTCTTCGCCAAGGTCGTCGCTAAGGCGGCGTATGGCTTCTTCTTTGGTGATGTATTCCGTCGACTTGACGGCAGGCATGGCATCGAGTTCTTTTTGCAAGCGTAAGATATTGGCTTCCTTTACATTGCTGTTCATCACAATCTCAAAACCGATGTTTTCCTTAAGGTGGTTGGAGAGCTTTTTGGCATGCATGATGAGAAGGGCGAATACACCTAATAGGAAGAGTACCAAAGCGATACTCATCAGCGACATAAAGTAGGATCCTGCCACGCGGCGTTTGTTTGAACTCTTTTCTGACATATTGACTTCGTCGAATCTTACGATTTCATCGTATTATGAAACGGCAAAGATAAACAATTTATGCGGCGTAGTGGAAAAATTTCTATTTTTGTACTTTCAAACCTATGGGAAATGCAAGTACTGAAATCCAACATACGCACTGATTCCGAGGAGTTCAAGCAGAACGAGAAGAACTTCCTCGCCTTGATGGCGCAATATCGTGAGGCAATGTCGGCCTCCATGCAGGGTGGGGGCGAGGCTGCTGTGGCCAAACACAAGAAACGCAACAAGCTGCTCGCCCGTGAACGCATCGACTTGCTCATTGACCCGAACACCCCGTTTTTGGAACTGTCGCCAATGGCTGCCTACGGCACCTATAACAACGACTTTCCTTCGGCTGGCATCATCACTGGCATTGGTGTCGTCCAAGGTCGTGAGGCGGTCATCGTGGCCAATGATGCCACTGTAAAAGGAGGCACTTACATGCAGTACACGGTGAAGAAACACCTTCGTGCTCAGGAAATTGCCATGGAAAACCATCTGCCGTGCGTCTATATGGTCGACAGTGGTGGCGCTTTCCTGCCAGAACAGGATACAGTCTTCCCCGATCGTGACCACTTTGGCCGTTTCTTCTATAATCAAGCACGCATGTCGGCCATGGGCATCCCGCAGATTGCCATCGTGATGGGTATGTGTACCGCTGGTGGCGCTTACGTTCCTGCCATGAGTGATGAGACCATTATCGTGCGCAACCAAGGCACGATTTACCTTGGTGGACCGCCCTTGGTAAAGGCTGCTACGGGCGAGGTGGTTACTGCTGAAGAACTAGGTGGTGGCGAGATGCACACCTCCGTGTCGGGTGTGGCCGATCACTTGGCCGAAAACGACCAGCATGCCTTGCAGATTTGCCGTAACATATTCAAGACTCTGGAGAAATCCCACCGCCAGAAACTGGATATATTACCCGTGGAAGCTCCTTTGTATGACCCGCACGACCTGTATGGTCTCGCGCCTATCGACTTTCACAAGCTTGTCGACCCGAGGGAAATCATCGCCCGCCTTGTCGATGGCAGCCGTTTCCAAGAGTTTAAGTCACGCTATGCAACTACCATCGTTTGCGGCTTTGCCCACTTGATGGGATTTCCTGTTGGAATCATCGCCAACTACGGTGTGTTATTCTCAGAATCAGCCTTAAAAGCTACCCATTTCATCGAGTTATGCTGCCAACGTAACATTCCCTTGGTGTTCTTGCAAAACATAACAGGCTTCATGGTGGGTAAGCAATACGAGCAGGGGGGTATCGCCAAAGACGGCGCCAAAATGGTGCATGCTGTCTCTAATGCCAATGTGCCTAAGTTTACGGTTATCTTTGGTGGCTCGTTTGGCGCCGGTAACTATGGTATGGCCGGTAGGGCCTACAGCCCAAGGCTGCTCTTCATGTGGCCCAACGCCAAGATTTCCGTTATGGGTGGTGAGCAGGCTGCCAGCGTGTTGGCCACTGTCAAGGAAGACCAGTACAAATATAAAGGACTTGAAGTGCCAAAAGACGAAATCGCCCAGCTTAAGAAAGAGATTCTGGCCAAATATGACTATGAAGGCTCAGCGTTTTATAGTACCGCACGGCTATGGGACGATGGCATCATCGATCCGATAGACACAAGGAAGATTTTGGCTTTAGGCATCGCTGCCTCGTTGAACCAGCCCTTCCCACAGCAACAGTTTGGCGTGTTCAGGATGTAACAGTCCTCGCAATCTTTTCGATATTCAAACTTCTCGCTGAAGCATCGATGATGTCTTTATAGATGCCACCTTTCTTGTATATGGTGTCGGGGTCACCGTCTTCTTCAACGCGACCTTGCTGTAAGGCATAGATATAGTCGGCATCAATGATCTGCGAGATGCTATGCGAGATGATGATGACGGTGCGGTCTTTCTTGATGGCATCGATGCTGTTCTTGATTTGCTCTGTCGCGATGGCATCAAGGCTGGCCGTCGGCTCGTCCAAGAAGATGATTGGCGGATTCTTGAGGAACATACGGGCGATAGCTACACGTTGCTGCTGACCCCCCGAGAGGTCGGCGGCATTGTTGTTGAATTGCTTCGGCAACTCCATGACCTGGTCGTAGAGATGCGATTTCTTGGCGGCTTCTACCACGTCTTCGTGCGTAGCCTTGGGATTGCCGTAAAGGATATTCTCCTCGATGGTGCCATCGAAGATGTGGTTCTTTTGCAGCACGAGACCGATGTTCTCACGAAGGTATTGCGTGTCGTATTCGCGCAAATCCACACCATCCAAGAAAATCTGGCCCACTTGAGGCTCATAGAACTTGTCCAATAGGTTGACGATGGTACTCTTACCCGCACCGGAGAGTCCGACCAAGGCGGTAATCTTTCCTGGGTCGATGGTCATATTCACATCGAAAAGGGCTTGGTTGCCATTGGGATAGGTGAAGTCGACATGCTTGATTTCGAACTTGCCGTGAATCTTCTCGGGACGGTAATTGCCCGAAGGCTCGATTTCTTTCTCGGAGTTGAGGATGCCGAAGAAGCCCTCTGCATAAATTAAGGCATCGTTCACATCATCGAAGATGCGCTGCAGTTGCGTGATGGGGGCTATGACGTTGCTGAACAGCATCACATGGTACATGATCTTACCGATGGTCATTCCGGGATAGCCTTTCAACACGAGGTAGGCAGTGAGGATGATGACTAACACAGTACCAACCTGTCTCACAAAGCTCTTCACACCGTTGTAATAGAAGGCCACACGACGGGTTTTCATTTGGTTTTCAGTCACTTGATTCTGAATATCGAGCTGCTTCTGAGCCTCAATCTGCTCTCGGTTGAAACTCTTGATGACATTGATGGAGTCGATGATGTTCTTGATGCCCTGGCTCTTGGTCTCGAGGTGGGAACGCATCTCACGGCGCCAGCCTTTGAGGCGCTTGGCTTGACGGTAGGTGATCCAAAAATAGATGGGTACGATACCCAAAGCCACAAGGCCGACATACACATTGGCAGCAAACATCAGTATCAAAGCCAGCAATGCGCTCGTGAACAAAGGCAAAAGGTCGATGAAGAAGTTCTGCACTGTGCGCGACAGGCTGCTCACACCTTGGTCGATACGGGCCTGGAGTTTGCCTGTGGCATTGTCTCCCGAGTTGAAAAAGGCCATCTTGAAGGTCAACACCTTCTCGATGACGCTTTGGGCTAGGTCGCGGCTGACGAAGATGCGCATCCGCTCGCCGTAGTAGTTTTGGGCAAAGGTGATGAGGGCCGAAAGGATTTCCTTGCCCAGCAACACGATGGTGATGATGGTCATGATGCGGGCGGCCTGGCTCCAGCTGAAGTCAGTGCCGATGAGCGCATTGATGGCATCGACGGTCCTATCCAAGACGATGGCATTGACCTGGGCCATCAGAGAGCCGACGAGAGTTAGTATTAAAGTGATGAAGACCAGCCATTTGTATGGCTTTACAAAGGGTCGGATGTTCTTGAAGAGTTGGAAGAGATTCATAGTATTTTATGATTGTTTAATTGTTTTCGGAGAGAACGTACATCAAGCAATTGCGACAATCGAACTCGAGTCGGAAGACATTGGAACCGTTACGGATCCATAAGGGCGTTGCCTTTTGTCCCGTTTCCTTGCTGCACATGCCATTGGCAAAGCGTATGCAATGGTGACAGGTCATCAGGCGCTCGGGGATGGCGTCGGGGTCGATGGTTGTTGTTGAGACTTTCCCTGAAACGATTCTATGCATGCGGTTATTCCGATGGTTTTCTATCAATTCGGACATCATCTTTTCCACCAGATTCCGTTTCATATCTCCGATAACCGAGGCGGGAATAAGACGCGGTTCGGTGAAACGAAGCTCCAGACTTACTGGATTGAACACCGTGTCGCCCCATTGCAGGGCCTTTTTGCGGATGTTTTCGGTGGCTTTCTCAGGGTTGTTGGCAGTGATTTTGTCAATTGAGAATTGATAATTGAGAATTGATAATTCGGGTTGGGAGATGTGTTGGGCGGATAGTTCATAGCCGGTTTCTGTCTCGGCCAAGGTTAGATTAATGTCGATTTTTCGGTTGCCATTGGAGGCATCCACCTGTTTTTGCCATTCAATGTCGTAATTGCGATAGATCTTTGTGCCACGTTGGGCGCCATGGGGGCGGTTGCACGATACTGTTTGGCCATTCACCACATCGGCCCGCAAACCTTGCAGTTCGTTGTTTTCATTCAAGAAACAAAGGCCGTCTCCGTTGTGCAAAGTCTTGCCGGTTTCAATTTCCATACGGAGAGGATTGCACCAGCGGACTATTCCGATGTATTCGCCCATCGATTTCGGGGTAAAAGGGGCATCGATACCTTCTTGCCTGCCATGGATGAAAAAATCGGTGAAACCACGGTTAAAGGATTTCTCGGGGTTGACCTCGAAGCTATAACTGCAATGCCCTAGCGAAGCCTGCTCCAGATCGGAACGGTGGCTGATGATTTCATCTAGTTTTTGGCGATAGAAGGCGGTTACGTTTTTCACGTAATCAGCATCTTTCATGCGTCCTTCGATCTTGAAGCTTGTAATGCCAGCATCGATGAGTTCCTCCAGATGAGCACTGTTGTTGAGGTCCTTCAAACAGAGCAGATGGCGGTTCTTGAAGAGCTCCTTGCCGTTGGCATCGAGCAAATCCCAAGGCAAGCGGCAGGGCTGGGCACAGGCGCCGCGATTGGCGCTACGGTTACCAATATACTGGCTTAGATAGCATTGTCCACTATGACTGACGCAGAGAGCCCCATGCACGAAAAACTCCAAAGGCACAGAAGCTTTCTCTCGGATTTCCTGTATTTGTTTTATGCTTAGCTCACGACCTAGGACCACTTGACTGAAGCCTAATTGTTCCAGCATTTGCACTTTTTCCACTGTCAGGTTGTCGCATTGTGTGCTGGCATGAAGTGGAATGGGAGGTAAATCAAGCTGGAGCAGTTGCATGTCCTGGACAATCAACGCATCGACGCCAACATTCCAGCAATCATACGCCATCTTGCGGGCACGTTCCAATTCATTATCATACAGCAAGGTATTCAACGTCACGTAGACTTTGGCATCAAACAAGGCCGCATGGCGGCACAGGTGTTCGATATCCTCCATATTGTTGGACGCCTTTTCGCGAGCGCCAAAGTCGGGGCCACCGATATAGACGGCATCCGCCCCATGGTTGATGGCAGCCATGCCCACTTCGCAATCCTTGGCGGGAGAGAGAAGCTCGATTCTTGTTGTTTTCATGGCGCAAAATTACTGTTTTTCAACACGAATCTGTTTTTTTTTCATACTTTTGCATGTTTTATTTTAAAAGCATGGTATTCAGTAGTAACATATTCCTACTTTACTTCATGCCGGTGTTTTTCCTAGTCTATTTTATTCTACCGAGGAAAACCCGTAATTATTTTCTTTTGTTCGCCTCTATTTTCTTCTATGCCTGGGGCGCACCCGAATTTATCATTCAGCTTGTCATTTCCACGGTAGCCAACTTTTTCCTAGTCAAATGGATGTGCAAGACTGAGAAAAAAGAATTGAAGAAATTCCTCTGCGGCTTGTCCATCTTCATTCCCATGGGGTTGCTGCTCTTCTACAAATACGGCAACTTCACAATGGAAAACCTTAACGCCATCATAGGCCTTACGGGACATGCCCCACTCACATGGAAACGTATCATCTTACCTATCGGCATTTCTTTCTTCTCGTTCCAAAGCGTCACATACACCTTGGACACTTACCGTGGCGTCAACAAGCCGATGGAGAAACTTACTGATTTTGTGCTGTACATCGTCATGTTCCCACAGCTGATAGCTGGTCCTATCATCCGCTATTGCGATGTGGCCGACCAAATCCGCAGCCGCGAGTCGACCATGGACGACCGCTTACTGGGCTTCTACCGCTTCGTCATCGGCTTGTGCAAGAAAATTCTCATCGCCGATGTGATAGGTGCCCAAGTGGATGCTATACTGGGTCCCGCCAATTATTCCCTTATGGATGCGGGACAAATCTCGGACATCTTCTCACGTGTGGCCAACCTTGATAGCACCACGGCTTGGATTGTGTCGTTGGCATATACCTTCCAGATTTATTTCGACTTTGCGGGTTACAGCGACATGGCCATCGGTCTCGGTCGCATCATGGGCTTCAAGTTCCCGGAAAACTTCGACAATCCATATACCTCACGCTCCATTACTGAGTTCTGGCGTCGTTGGCACATGACGTTAGGAGCGTTCATCATGAACTATCTCTACATTCCGCTCGGCGGCAACCGCAAGGGCAAAGGCCGCATGTACTTTAACTTGTGGGTCTGTTTCCTGCTCTCGGGCTTGTGGCATGGTGCCTCATGGAACTTCGTCGTTTGGGGTGCCTTTCACGGTCTCCTCATATGTGCCGACAAACTCTTCCTTGGCAAGGTGATGAAGAAAATCGGCATGGTGCCGAGTGTTATCCTTACCTTCCTCACGGTCAACATCATTTGGGTGTTCTTCCGTGTCGAGGACTTTGGCTTGGCCTGGCTGCTCATCAAGCGCATGTTCGCCTTTGATTTTACTTTGTTATCCTTTAGTGATGATGCACAATTCTATGTCACCTTAATTGTGGCAGCCTTTTTTTCCTTCTTCACGCTTACAGAGTTTGGTCGAAGAGTCCAAGAACGGGTTTATTCAATTGATTTCGCAAACTATCAACATGTTTTTGTTTGGATTGTAGCCGCTTTCGCTTTCGTGTTTTGTGTGGCTGCATTGAATGCTTCAACTTTTAGCCCTTTCATTTATTTTAGATTTTAGCCATGAAGAAATCAAATCCAATAAAAACACTTCTGTTTGCGCTTACGATAGTGCTTCTTTTTGTCTCGCTCCTACAGAAAGAAATAAAAATGTTCCATTTCAAACCATTGGGAGGGGTTATTGAAAGTACACATAAACCTAAATTGTCTTTTGAGGCCTTTAGTTCTTCTAAATATCAAACAAACTTGGAAGGTTATTTGAAGGAAAACTTTGGTTTTCGAGAGCCGCTTATTCGTTTTTATAACCAATATCTTTGGGATTTCTATGGGAAGACCTATGTCAGCAAAGGGTCGGTTTCCATAGGGAAAGACGGTTGGCTTTATGAACCATGGTGTGTGGATGACTATTGCCAAGTCTATTTTCATCGTTACGCCGAAGATGCTGATGAAATGGCATCACTATTGTCGACAGAGGCTAAACGTATTTATCAATTGCAGTGTGTCCTAGAACAATATGGAACACATCTATTTGTAAGTTTAGTGCCTGCAAAAGACTTGATTTATCCTGAATATCTTCCTGAAATAAAGGAAACGAAATACGACAATCAAAAGAAGTTCTCTGCCCGTTTTTTCAATGAACAGGAATATTCACGATTGGGTGTCAACCATTTAAACCTTGAACAATGGTTCTTGCAAATGAAAGACACGGCCGACTTCTTCTTGTTCCCCAAAACGGGTACACATTGGTCGAATTATGCTTGTTTGTATGCCACCGATACGCTTGTTCGTTATATGGAACATTTAGGCGATTGCAATCTTAAGAACATAGTCATTGGTCCTAGAGAACTCGATGAAGCTCGCTCTCCTGATGATGATCTCGAGAAGATGCTTAACCTTATTCGTCCTTTGCCCAAGCCTAAATACTATTATGCTGTTGCTGATACCGATAATGACACTTTGGCATCAAAAGCCAAGCTCATTACCATAGGTGATTCTTTTTGGTGGAACATTGTTGGAAAGATGCCAATGAATAAGATATTCTCTGAGTATCCATTTTGGTACTACAATAGTACTATTTACTATGGGGAACCATATCATTCAACCAAGGAAATCGATCTTTTGGAAGAGTTACTTTCCGCGGATTTCATCACATTGTTCTTCAGTGCTCCTCAGCAATACAAAATGAATTGTGGTTTTACCGAACGGGCCCTATTGGCTTTGTGCTTCGACCCACAAGAGGTAGATTCTGTCAAAAACAGCATTAAAACGACTATTAATAATGATCCGAATTGGATGAAAAAGTTAGAGGACCGTGCACAATCTAAAAACATATCCTTGGATATTATCGTTGACGAAGAAGTAAACTCTTTCATTGAGAACAATATTGAGAAGTATTTCCCGACTTTGCTTGATAGTGTTCCAAAATCCAGAAACCCAAGAAATGACGAGTTGGCTATTATAAAGAAGATCAAGAAGGATTCCAAGTGGATGGTCGCCATGCATTGCCAGGCCACTGTTCAAAAACTACCTTTGAAAGACATTTTGAAGGCGGAGGCGAATAATGTGCTAAACAACAGGCCTTTAATGCGTGATATGACCGAAGGGGTTTCTCGTGAGACTTATATTGAAGGTTTGGTTCGGAATTTAATGGAAGAGTTACGTGGCAAGCCGTTGCGTATTGAACAAATCAAGGAAAAGGCAAAGAAGAACCACAAATCTTTTGAGGAACAGCTGGAGGCCGACGCCCGATGGGTTATTAATGATAAGATGCAAAAAGGAGAAATTGTTTGGGAAGAAGAGTAAAATGACGGTATATAATATAAAGATTAGAACTTGGTGTTTGGTGGCGACTTTATTCCTAACTTTGTTTTCAAGTTTTAGCTAAAAGAAAACCAATGGGGAAACTCAAGAGAAAATATGATTTGATTCTATTTGTTTTGTTGATGGTACTTCTTTTCATACCAATCATACAGGAATCGACAGACTTTTTCCCTGTGAAGTTGCTGAAAGGGGCTTATGAACTTACACCTAAACCGGAATTAACCTTTGAGAACTATCGTTCAAGCGTATATCAAACGCAGATGGAGCAATATGCGAGCGAGAACTTTGGCCTGCGCGAACCGGTCATACGTCTATACAACCAATATGTTTGGTCGTTCTACAACAAGACATATTGCCATTTTATTGTTCCTGGGAAGAACGGCTATTTGTATTATGCCCAGGCGGTAAACGACTACTACGGGAATGAGTTGCTGAAACACTACAAATCAAACGAGGAAGCGATGAAAGCCGCCGACAAAGAACTTCGTCTAATGAACAAACTACGCCATGTGTTGAAAGACTATGGCATAGAGTTTCTTGCCTTTATGGCTCCCGACAAACCCGTTGTTTATCCCGAGTATTTACCAAGACGCGATTTTGATACCACCTCTGTCCATATAACAGAATACTATGCACGTCGTATGGAAGAGATCGGTTTCCCCTTTGTCAACATGACAGACTGGTTTGTCACCATGAGAGACACTGTCAGTTTTCCTCTATTTCCCAAGACAGATTCACATTGGCACTATTCAGCGATCTATGGTTATGACTCCCTGTTTCGTTTTATGAATGCCTTGGATGGTGAAGCCAAGTTCCCGGACATCTATATTGGACCGCCTATCGCTTACGAATCGGAAGAATTGGAAGGCGATGAGGAGACTTTGAATCTTCTTTTTCGCATTCCTGGCGACAAGACCAAATACAAGTCGGAAATCACCGTTGGTCCTGACACCTTGCAACGTAAGCCTAAAGTGCTTTTCATTGGCGACTCGTTCATTTGGGCATTGAATAATTATCTGCCCACAAGCCAACTGATGGCCGATAGGGAGATATGGTTTTATAACAATACCGCTTATGTAGGTTTCGATAACAAGAGCCTAAAAGTGAAAGAAATCGACCGTTTGAGTCATATCTTAAATGCCGATTATGTAGTGTTTTATTCGGCGGGTCACCAATGGCGAGAAGCCACCTATGACTTTGCCAAGGACGCTTTGATGCAACTATGCGTGAGCGACAGCCTCTTTGAAGCTACCGTCACAGATTATGTCGAGCGTTTACGTGTCAAAGAACGCTATAAGGACATGACGGAAGAAGAACTACGGAAAAATGCAATATGGTTGTTGGACAACAATCCAGAATTGATACCAGGTCTTGATGGCGAAGAGGCACCTACTATTCGTAATTCAGAAAGAATTAACAAGTCTCTTATAATCAACGAAATAAAAAAAGATAAGAATTGGGTTACAACGCTTAGCATTTATTCTGTACAACACGGATTGTCTCTTGATGATGTCTTGCAGGAAGAAGTTTCCAGATTGTCAAAAGGTGGGCTGCTGATTCGTGAAGAAACGGTTATCGACACAACAGCATATGTTAAAAATAAAAAGCAGGAAATCATAAACAAATGGCGAAACAACCGAGATCAAATGCGGAAAATTCAGCAAAAAGCCAAAGATAAGAATCGTCCTGTCGAGGTGGTTTTGGAACAAGAAGCCCAATGGGCTATTGACCAAAAAATCAAGAAAGGCGAGTTATTCCAATAACAAGAAAACAACATATTATGGTCTTCAGTAGCAATATATTCCTTCTATACTTCATGCCAGTGTTCTTCCTCGTCTATTTTATTATGCCGAGGAAAGCCCGCAACTATTTTCTGCTGTTCGCTTCGCTTGTCTTCTATGCTTGGGGCGCGCCTGAGTTCATCATCCATCTGATAGTATCAGTCATTGCCAACTTCTACCTGGTGCAATGGATGAACAAGACGGAAAAGCCAAGCCTCAAGAAACTACTTTGTGGTATCTCAATCGCCATCAGCATAGGACTATTGTTCTATTTCAAATATGGCAATTTTACCATGCAGAACATCAACTCGGTCTTGGGCTGGTTCCATGCCGAGCCGTTGAAGTGGACCAAGATATTGCTACCCATAGGCATATCGTTCTTCTCGTTCCAGAGCGTGACCTATACACTCGACACCTACCGTAAGGTGAACGAGCCAATGGACAAGTTGAGCGACTACATGCTCTATATTGTCATGTTCCCACAGCTCATTGCTGGTCCCATTGTGCGCTACTGCGACATTGCTGATCAAATTCGCAATCGTGAGTCGCTTTATACTGACAGGTTGCAGGGCTTTTACCGTTTCGTCATAGGTTTATGCAAAAAGGTTCTTATTGCCGATGTCATAGGATTCCAAGTCGACCAGGTTTTGGGTCCGTCTAATTATGATGTTTTAACCACTGAACAACTTGCCGACATTGCCAACAAGATAGCCACCATCGACTCCACTAGCGCTTGGATTGCCATCTTTGCCTTTACTTTCCAAATCTATTTCGATTTTGCGGGTTATAGCGACATGGCCATTGGCTTAGGCCGTATGATGGGCTTTAAGTTTCCGGAGAACTTCGATAATCCTTATGTTTCCACAACCATCTCTGAGTTTTGGCGCCGTTGGCATCAGACTTTCAGTGTGTTCATTAAGAACTACCTCTATTTTCCTTTGGGCGGTAGCCGCGTAAAGACCGAAGCAAGGAAGTATTTCAACCTGTGGTTCTGCTTCCTCCTCAGCGGCTTATGGCATGGTGCGGCATGGAACTTCGTGGTTTATGGCGCCTTGCAAGGTATATTCATCTGCGCCGACAAACTGTTTTTGAAAAAATTCAATGAGAGACTAGGGCGCATCCCTTCGGTGTTTTTCACTTTCCTTATCATTGTTTTGACGCGTTGCTTCTTCCGTATCGAGCGCATCGACTTGTCATGGCTGTTTATCAAACGCTTGTTCGCCTTTGACTTTACCCCATTCCATTTCAGCGATAATCCTCATCTCTATGTGACAATGCTTGTAGCTGCCTTCTTCTCGTTCTTTACCTTATCGAAAGTTGGCCTCAAGATACAAGACAAGGTTTATTTTACCGAATACAACCGTCGTCAACATATTATCGCTTTTGTAGTAAGCATCATTGCTTTTGTCTTCTGCCTTGGTGCTTTGAATGCAAGTGGTTTTAGTCCGTTCATCTATTTCAGATTCTGACGTATGAAGCGAAAACCCACATACAACCAAATCTTGTTCATCCTGCTGATGGTACTAGGGTTTTTACCCATGCTACAGGGTTGGCTTCAAATAATTCCATTTCATCCACTTAATGGAGTTGTTGAAGAGGTAGAAAAGCCTATCATCGAACGGGATGCATATGTGTCGGGCGATTATGCCAAACAAGCCGAGGCCTATGCCAGTCAGCATGTCGGTTTTCGAGAGCCCTTCATTCGTTTCTACAATCAATATCTTTGGAGTTTCTACCGGAAGACTTATGCAAATGATGTGGTAGCAGGGAAAAAAGGATGGCTTTATTATCCCTCAAGTGTAAGGGATTATTATGGCCAAGAGCTGCTGCGATGGCACCCTTCTGTCGAAGCGGCACGCGAAAAATTTGACCGAGAAGTCAAGTATCTGAATTGGATTCGTAGCATTTTACAAGAGAACGGCGTTGAGTTCTTGGTTTTCATGGCACCTGAAAAGAGTTTTCTGTATCCCGAATTTCTTCCCGATGATGTATTTGACACGACTACTGTTAATTTTAACGCATGTGATTATTTTGCACAACGCCTTGAAGAAACAGGTTTTCCTCATATCGAGATGACCCGTTGGTTTCAGAAGATGAAGGATACGGTAGACTATCCATTGATTCCACAGGTGGGAGCGCATTGGATTTTCCCTTCCGTCTATGCCGCCGATTCTCTTTCACGACTTATGGAGGAGCTGAAAGGTTTCTCGATGCCCAAAATCAAAATTGGAGAAGCCTACCCTGTGTCTAATAAAGACCACGATTATGACAACGATCTTGAACTTCATCTTAATCTGGCTTTCCCGCTGAGGCACCAATTTGGTTATTGTCCGAGGCACAGGGTTAGCGTCGAACACGACTCGACTACCGTGAATCCCAAGGTTCTGTTTATCGGGAATTCCTATTTTTGGGCCATGAATTTGTTTGTTCCTCTAACACAAATGTTCGAAACAACAGAATACTGGTATTATTTTTCGACTGCCTATTATGGCGATAGCCTGACGGAAACGTCTAGTGTGAACCGAATGGACTTGGTGGAAAAACTGTTGGATTTTGATTATGTGGTATGGTTTACGACTGGCAATCAAATGAACAAAGGAACGTCAGGCTTTGCTGAAAAAGTCATAACCAATTTATGTTACAGCAAAAAGGAGATGGATCGACATAAAAACGTCGTAATTGATAGCCTGAGATATGACAGCCTTACGTTGTTGACTTTGGACGAACCCCTTGTTGACAGCAATTACAAGCGGCTTTTGTGGAGCAAGGCCGAACATGTGCTTTTCAGCCATGCAGAGCATTATTTTTCTGAATTGGCATCCGACAGTCTTCCTGTGATACGCAACCCGAGGATAAAAGAGGTGCTGGCAATCAAAGAAATAAAGAAAGACTCTGCCTGGATGTGGAACTTGTCGAACTGCCAAACAGTCATTCAAAACGCCCCGTTGGATCAGGTGTTGCTGATGGAAGCCCATAATTTAATAGAAAACAAGCCGCTTATGCGCGACATGACAGATGTGGAGGCTAAACGAGATCTCGTGGAAGAACTTGTTATCGACATGGTCGAAAGAATAAAAGGCAAGCCCAAACTCATGAATGAAATAGAGAAAAAAGCGGCGAGAAAAGGTATCTCTGTAGAAGAACAAACGGTTTTTGATGCCCGTTGGATTGTTAATGACAAAATAAATAGGGGCGTTGTCAAGTTATGAATATTGGTATGATTATTGGAGAGATTAATAATACATGAAAAAAGTATTTTATATAGTATTCTTGTCAGTCGTGACACTTCTCATGAGCTCATGTGGCGATCCGATGGGTTCCAAGGACCCTGACGTGAACTTGCTCTATGGCAAGTGGCAGGAAGGCTCTGTTTATGAGCGGTACGATGAAACTGGGTTGGGCGCCACATGGGATGTGGATGACGACATTGGCGAGGAAGAAGCCCAGCTTTTCAAATGGACATTGGAAGGTAGCACGCTGATTCACGAACATTTGGGAACTTTCGTGACCGTCCCCAAGGTATATACCATCACAATGCTTACCCAGTCGGAACTTTCTTATAGCGACGACTATGGAAAAACTCATCATTATACGAAAGTGGAATAACGCATGAAAAAGGCATTAAAGATAACAGGCATTACCTTGGCTTCCCTTGTCGGGTTGGTGTTGATTGTTGCAGGTATTGCCGTGGCCATGTTCACTTCCTCTGGCCGGTTGACCAAGATGGTCAAGAAATATGCTCCACGTTACATCAATTGTGAAATGCAACTGGGTAAAGCAGACCTAACACTTTTCAAGACTTTTCCCAACGTGGGTGTCAATATCGAGGATGTTGCACTTCTCAATCCGATGGAAGGATCGCCTTCCGACACTTTAGCCAATATCGACAACCTAATTGTGGTTTTGGATGTCAAGAAACTATTGAGGGAAAAGGAAATCGTCATCAGGAAGTGCATCCTTGAAGACGCTTTAGTCAACCTTTATACGGATCATGAAGGTCATAGCAACCTTGATGTGTTTAACACAAAAGAAAAGAGTGATACAACCGCTACTTTTGACTATTTAGTGGACATTGAGGAGGTGAAACTGGTTAATACAGACTTGCTATACACAGATGCCCGTACACAAATGACTGGGAGTGCCAGTGGCCTTGATCTAGACATGAAAGGCAAGATGCGAGACAACGACATCGATGCTGATTTGGCCTTGTTGGCCGATAACGTTGGTTTGCGAATCAAAAACGTGGATTTGTCGCTTCAGCCGTTAGACCTTGACTTCGAAGGCAATATCTTTCAACTTGATCGGATTGACGGGAGGCTCCAACTAAAGACCCCCGATGTTTGCTTGAATATAGGAGAACCTTATCTTAAAAATGACACCTTGAATCTGACGCTGCCAGTCAATTTTGGCATAAAAGACTTGTCAGGTCATCTGGACCATGCTCAAATAGGTTTGAACGACTTCCTGTTCAATATCGATGGCGACATGGCTGTGGCTGATAATGGTGACATTAATTTGGATTTGGATGTGAATACCAACCCGTTAGTTGTGGAGGATGTGATTTCGTTTTTACCCCACGATTTGCAGCAGACTCTCAGCGATGTGGCATATTCCGGAAGGTTGACCATCTCTGATGCTACAGTTAAAGGTGTCATCAACGACAGCCTTGTCCCAGAGATTACGGCTAAGGTCATTAGCAACGATTTGCTTGTTGACGTGCACGACTTGCCCTATCCATTCCAGGTGCTGGATCTTGATGGTTTGCTTAGCCTCGATTTGACCAACAAAATGGGTAAGGTAGAGGTCAACAGCCTCGATGCGAGATTCAATCGTAGCGATTTGAAAGTCAAAGGTCTTGTCGACGACCTTATGGGCAATTTGGGCTTCAAGTTGAATGTTAAAGGCGATGTGCCTATGGCAGATCTGAAAGGTTTCTTGCCGAAAAGCATGAAATTAGCCGGCCGTACAGACCTTAATCTGGATGCTAACTTTACCTTGAAGCAGCTGCTGAAGTCGCTCAAGGACTATGACTTCAATCGTTTGGTGGCAAAGGCCAACATGAGAATCAAAGATTTCGCTTTTGACATGGACACTATCCATGCCGTTTCTCCATTATTGAATGTGGGGCTTACCTTGCCTGCTGGGGCGAAGGAAAAAGGCCGCAAAGGCGTGTTTGTTTCACTTGCTACCAATGCATTGAACGCCAAGGTCGGGAAAGGTATTACTGCGGATTTGAGGAGCCCCGATATCAAACTATCTGCCGATAGTTTCAAGGGTGGAATAGAAAAGATGCTGATGGATGCCGCCATCAATTGCAGCAAATTGGACATTGTTTATGATACCATTGATGCCCACATCAACACGCCCGCCATCACTTTTGTGACCACGCCTGACAAAAACTCAAAGCGTCTGAACGCTCGTGTTACTCTCGATGGCAAAAGAATTGATGCAAAGATGGGCCGTGCTTATGCAGTGAATAGCAATACATTGAAAATCAATGCATCGGTAAACCAAAACAAGAACAAATCTGATTTCTTGAACCGATGGAATCCGACAGCTGATTTTATGCTCAATGATGCTACGGTGCAAATTGCAGGCTTGGGGGAGGATATCCGAATCAATAACATCGACTTCTTGTTCAACTCCAGTGAATTGGATTTCAAGAAAAGCACTTTCCGTATTGGCAAGTCTGACATGAGCCTGCAAGGTAGCGTCATCGGCATCAAGGAATGGATCGAAGACCATAAGAATTTGATGAAAGGCGAGATGCAGCTTACTTCCAATTTTGTTGATATCAATGAAATCTTGGACTTGACTAGCGGCTTGGGTCGTTCTGGAGAAGAGAGTAAGGGTGAAAGCCAGGAAGGCGATCCTTTCATGGTTCCTGAAGGTATTGATTTCAGCTTTATTCTTAACACGAAAAAAGCTTTGTACGATAACTTTGACTTAAACAACCTTAGTGGCACCATGACGGTTAAAGATGGCACCCTGATTTTGCAGGAAATTGGCTTCACTAATAAAGCCGCCGAAATGCAGCTTACCGCCCTCTATCAATCGCCAAGGAAGAACAATCTTTTCCTTGCCATGGATTTCCACCTCCTAGATGTTCAAATCAATGATTTGTTGCACATGGTGCCATACATCGATACATTAGTACCTATGCTGAGAACCTTTGACGGGCAAGGCGAGTTCCATATTGGTGCTGAAACCTATCTTAAGTCCAATTATCAGCCTAAGATTTCCACCTTGCGTGCTGCTGCTGACATCGAAGGCAAAAACCTGACGGTGAAAGACAAATTCACCTTTACGAAAATCACTGATATGTTGAATGTCAGCACAAATGGTGAATATCGTGTTGATAGCCTTGACGTGCAACTCACAGCCTTCAAAGACGAAATCGATCTGTGGCCTTCGCAGATTGCCATTGGGAAATACAAGGTCACTGTGGATGGTAGGATGCTGCTTGACAAGACCGGCGAATATCATCTTTCGGTAACGAAGTCTCCGTTGCCGGTGCGTATGGGCTTGAAAATCTCAGGACCCCTCAACAAGTTGGAGTACAAACTTGAAGAATGCAAGTACCCGAATCTCTATAAGCCGAACAAGCGCAATGACCGGGAACAGATGTATTTTGAGTTGAAGAAAAAGATTGCCGACCGTTTGAAAGAGAATGTGAGATGATGAATTGAAAAAGTTGACATATATATGATACATGTTGACTTTTTTGCCGAAAAACCCTTCCTAATCGGAAAAAAAAGTCTACTTTTGTACCCAAATCGAAGATTAAACGAAGTTAAATACTAACCTAAATTTATAATCAAATGAAGAAAAATTTACTTATCATTGGCCTTCTGATGGCCATGTCGCTGACTGTTTCAGCACAGAACAATGGTTTTGCCTTTGGTTTTAAATTGGGCCCCAACTTTGGCTGGACTGGCTCGACTACGGGTGCTGCTGTTAGTGAAGGTGCACGCACTGGTTTCGATATGGGTGTTGTGGCAGAGTATTATTTTGCTGAAAACTATGCTATTGTCACTGGTGTCAATGTTGGCTTCCTTGGTGGTCACTATAGCTTTACAAATGGCAGAATGGATACCATTACAGGCCTTGAGACCTTCCCCGTTGACAGGTATTACAAGACGACAATTTACGAAATCCCGTTGATGCTTAAGATGGTGACCAATGAACTTGGCAATTTACCTCTTCGCGTTTATGCAGAAGTTGGTGGAGGTATTGGCTTAGCTGCCAAGAAAGTCAAGGTTAAGGATGCTATTGATGGCGCTCCTCATGCTGACAATTGGGTTACTACCAATAAAGAATTCAGCAACCTTCGCGCTGCTTTGAAGATTGGCGCTGGTGCACAATATGCTCTCGATGAATCAACCCGTCTCTTCGCTGGTGTCTATTTCTCACACGACTTCATCAATATGATCAATTACATCAAACCTGATTATTGTGGTAATTATATTGATGTTGAGGGTAATAAGATTGCAGCCCGCGATCTGAAGTTGAACGTCCTTCAAAATCGCATTGGTATTGAAGTGGGTGTTCTCTTCTGATCCGATTCGTTTATCTAAAACAAAAAAAGAGCGGCTCATGTCGAGCTGCTCTTTTTTTATGGACATGTTTGAAGATCACAATAGTTTGTAACCAACCGTAACCATGAACATGTTTTGTTTCGTGTTGTCAATGTTGTTGGTGTTGATGTATTGGCCCCATTCAGTGTTGTTGATCACATCGGCACCAAAGACTTTGGTGATACCTTTATTGTAGTTGATGTCGAGTGTGAAGCGAAGGATGTCGACGCCAACGCCCATCTGAAGGCCCCATGCGATATCCTTGGTATCGAATTCGGCATTTTGAAGTTGTTCCGGAAAATCAGCTTCTCCGACTGAAGCCGACTTTTGAACCACGGTTTTCTCTGGGATGATGAAGTTGGCAGTGGGGCCAATCTGGGCACGAAGGGCGATGTTGTCAGTAAGTTCTAGTTTGTAGCCAAACAATAAAGGAACTTGGATGTTCATGGCCTTTCTCGTCATGGTAAACTGTAAGCCATTAGGGATTTCGATGTTCTGGACAGAGGCATTGGAAGTGTCGATCGTCATGTCGAAGGCATTGGAGGTTTTGAACCAAAGCACTTCAGGCTGTACATAGAAGTGGCCAATTTCCACACGGCCAAACACTCCAATGGTAAAGCTGTTCATGAAGCCAGTTTTGATATCTTCTTTCTGGTAGGAAAGCTTCGTGGTTTGGTAACCGACCTTAGGGCCTATGGAAAGATCAAAACCGCCACCGGCAAAAGCAGCGCTACCCATCATGAGTAATGCAGCGAGAAGAAGAGATGTTTTTTTCATTTGAATGATGTTTTAATGAATACTAAGTTATTTGACTACAAAATTAAGAATCATTTTTCAATCTATGTGTTTCTCGATAAAATAAATTACCTTTGTGGCTTAAAACAAATTTATAAACAGATGAAAATAGCAATAGCACAACTCAATTATTGTGTAGGCAATTTTGAGCAAAACACAAAAAAAATAATCGACGCTGCATCAGAAGCCAAGGCTAAAGGTGCCGATCTTGTGGTTTTTTCGGAGCTTTCGGTTTGTGGATGTTTTCCATACGATTGTTTGGAGTTTTCAGATTTTATCTGCAAGTGCCAGAAATCCTTGGATGATATTTCAAAACACTGTCATGGTATAGCGGTTATTGTAGGTGCACCTGTAGTGAATGGAGAAGAAGGCCAGAAGCCGCTTTTTAACGCAGCTGTATTTATGTATCAAGGCAAGCGACATGTTTTCAAGAAAAAGCAGATTGGTTCCAATCCTTTGTTTGACGAGCGAAAGTATTTTGAACCATCTCATGATGAGGAGCAATTGTTGGATTTTGGGGGTCATCGAATTGCCATTGCCATCGGCGACGATCTGTCGAACAGGAGTTCGGACCCCATCTTCATGGAAAATCGCATTGACGACTTAAAGAGACTATCTCCAGATATGGTTATTGCCCTTGCGGCATCGGCTTTTGACTATACCATGCCACGTTATCGTTGCGATACCTTACGACAGACCGTGCTGAAGCATGAATTGCCTCTCATTATGGTCAATCAAATAGGGGCTCAAACGCATCTTATCTTTGACGGAGGTTCTATGGCTTTTGCCAACAACGGACACATTGACACGGCTTTGCCTTTCTTTAAAGAGGCAGTTGTTGTCGTTGATACAGATAACATGTATTTCTATCGTACAGCTGAAGACAACATGGCCATACCTGAAAAGATGTCGCTGATACACGATGCCTTGGTATTAGGTGTTCGTGACTATTTCCACAAGATGGGCTTCAAGAATGCCATCGTAGGCCTTTCTGGTGGTTTGGATTCCGCTTTGGTGACCTATTTTGCTGTTAAAGCAATTGGTGCTGAGAATGTACGGGTAGTATTGCTCCCTTCGCAGTTTTCTACTGATCATTCTGTGTCGGATGCCGAGGCGCTTGCCAAAAAGTTGCAAATCCATTATGATACCGTTGCAATAAAGCCTATTTATGATGTGTTTGAGAAGGAGCTTCAGCCTTTCTTTGAGGGCCGCCCCTTTGACGTGACAGAAGAAAACCTTCAGGCGCGTATTAGGGGAGTCATCCTTATGGCTTTCAGCAATAAGTTTGGTAATATTTTGTTGAATACCAGCAATAAATCTGAGGCTTCCGTAGGCTATGGAACCTTGTATGGTGATATGTGTGGTGGCCTATCGGTGATTGGTGACGTTTATAAGTCAGAAGCATATGAATTGGCGCGCTTTATTAATAAGGAAGAGGAAATCATCCCATGGCACACCATAGAGAAAGCCCCTTCTGCCGAGTTGCGCCCTGATCAGAAGGATAGTGACAGTCTGCCTGATTATGGCCTTCTTGATGCCATCCTTTTCCAGTATAATGAATGCTCAAAATCGGCTGCAGAGATTACAGCGATGGGTTTTGATAGTGCAGTTGTTGAGCGGACAATCAAGATGGTTAACCGCAACGAATTCAAGCGTCAACAGGTAGCTCCCATCTTGCGTGTTTCCCCACGTGCTTTTGGCGCTGAACGCCAAATCCCTATTGTCGCTAAATTCTAGGAGACGTTTTAATTGTGTAAACAAAAAAAGCCAGGCTTTTGCCTGGCTTTTTTATTATAGTTAATGATGGCTGATTAGTTCTGAGCTTCCTTGACGAGTTCAACCAACACGCGGCGGTCGAATTCGGTCGGGTCGAGTTCCTTAACACCACCCACGGGAGCGAGGATGATTTGGCTCTCCGGAATACCCATTTCCATGAGTTCCATCATGATCTTGCGGCAACGGTTCTCTGAAAGGGTCTGGTTGTAAGCCGGGGTAGCGGTAGCGCTGTCGGCAGAACCTCTCAGGCGAATCTTGAAGTTGTTATCCTTGGCCACTTGAGCAATTTCTCTCAGGTTAACGAGATCTCTTCTCGACATCAGCTGATAAGAATCGCGATTGAAGAAGATGGAGAAAGGATAGCTGATGATATCTTCGGTCTGAACATTGACGAACTTAACGATAGTGTCGCAGGGTTCCGGTTCTGGAGCGGGCATGTTGACAAATTCATCAAGTCTCTTCTTGAGGGCTTCCATTTCTTCACAGCAGTTGTAAGGCAGGTCATACTGTCTGCTGAAGTAATAGGTAAGACCGAGTTGTGCCTGGTAAAGGTTGTCAAATCTCTTAGGTCTCACGCCGCCTTCTTCGAATTCATAGGTCCAGGAGTCGATGGTCCATCTTTGGAAGGTCCAGTTGAGGTCGAGGTTGAGGTCGAGATGTTCACCCAATCTGAAGCAGTTGTTCAAACCAGTGGTAACGGCCAACTCGAAATTAGCAGCTACTTGAGATTTGTCTTTTGACAGGTTGTTGATGATCGACTTCAGAGCAAGGATGTCTTCAGAAGTGAAACCAGTGCCAGCACCAACGTACAAGACGGGAGTCCAAACTCTCTTGGGATTGTAGTAACCTTGGAAGAAGTCAATGGGACTCACCATGAAGTCGGCCATCAAGTTGTGGTAACGCATGGAAGTGGCATAAATCTCATTATTGCCAACGCCTTCAACAGGTTGCGGGTTGTCACCATAAAGGAATTGGAGGCTTTCCAAACCGATATGTCTGCCGCGGATGTAGCTGTTGATCTTGTTGTTGCTGTATCTCAGTCTGACAGCAGTTTTGTGATTGATCCACTTACCGACATTGGCCGAGAAACCGAAAGTAGGTTTTCCCCATTCCACTGCAGTGTAACTATTGGCATAGTTCAAATTCTCAGGAGTTCTCATACTGCCTTGCCACCAGTTAGCAGAGGCGTTAGCTCCGATGAACCAGTTCTGACCGAACTTGGTGGTCAAGTAACGAACGGAATCAACTTGTCCGGCAGCCATCACGGAAGAGGACAATGCTAAAAAAGCAACGATTGCGATAAAAACTTTTTTCATTTTTAATTATTATTACTGTTTGTTGTTATTCAATACATAACATTCGAGCGGCAAAAATAGGCATTTTTTCCCACACACAACAATTAATTCGAAAAATTAATGAATTTTTTTGAAATATAGAATGAATTTATGTAGTTGCCGCGAGTCTTTCTAATGTATTAATGGCCAGTTTTTTAACATAAGGATGGTAATCGGCGGTGAATTTCTCCGTGACGCGGTTGGCGATGGCAACACATATGGTCAAACAATTGTGTCCCATCATTTTGCCAAGTCCATAGAGAGCAGAGGACTCCATCTCGAAATTGCACACGCGCCAGCCTTTGTAGTTGAAGGCTTCTATCTTTCGGTTGTTTTCAGGATAGGCGAGGTGCATTCTCAAAGTACGGCCCTGGGGACCATAGAAACCTGGAGCCGTGGCGGTCACGCCTTGATAGTAGCCTTGCGCCAAACGATCAAACAAATCCTTGGAACATTCCACTACATAGGGCAGAGGAAGGTCTTTCGGGTAATCCATTTGTTTGATAAAGGCATCTCGCATGGCGACATTGTTCACTTCCTCGTTTTTTCCATAGAAATAAAGCAAACCGTCCAAGCCGATGGCGTAGCGTGTGGCCACATAACTGTCTTCAACCTCAATTTCGGGCTGAAGAGCCCCACAGGTGCCGATTCGGATGAGGTTGAGAGAACGATGCCCTTCCTTGGGCATTCTTGTCTTCAAATCGATATTGGCTAGGGCGTCGAGCTCGTTCATCACGATGTCCAAATTGTCGGTGCCCATGCCTGTCGACATAACTGTGATGCGTTTGCCGTTGTAATAACCCGTTCGGGTGACTAGTTCGCGGTTTTGTCGTTTCACCTCTATCTTGTCGAAAAAAGAAGCAATCAGTTCAACTCGTCCTGGGTCGCCCACCAAAAGGACATCATCTGCGAGTTGGTCTGGATGCAGGTTCAAATGATAGACCGCACCTTCACTATTAAGGACGAGCTGTGATTCTGGTATAGGTTGATTCATAACTTTTTCAGTTTGTGTGTGCAAAGATACGAAATAATTTGAAATGTCGTTTTTTTCATAGCGGTAAAGAAAATGGGCTATCTTTGCAAAAAATGTATGAGTATGAAAGATGTAGTCATTAAAAGCATATCAATTGGTGACGAGTTGCTTATAGGTCAGGTTATTAATACGAATGCCGCCTGGCTAGGAGCCCAGTTGTCGGAAGCAGGATATCAGTTGGATTCCGCATTGACCATAGGTGATTCAGAAAAGGCTATTCTTGACGCCTTTAATGCTTGCATGGATTCCGATTTGGTTCTGGTCACTGGCGGATTGGGGCCTACTTCCGATGATATCACAAAACCTACGGTATGCAAGTTTTTTGGGACCGAGCTCGAATTCTGTCAGACTGCCTACGATAATGTGGTTTCCTTATTCAAACGTCGTGGCTTCCAGATGAGTGAACGCAACCGCAGTCAAGCCATGTTGCCGAAATCTTGTGAATACATTCCGAACACCTATGGCACCGCTCCTTGTATGTGGCTGGAGAAAAAAGGCGTGGTGTTTGCTTTCATGCCAGGTGTACCGTTTGAGATGAAAGGAATTTTTACCGACGAACTGCTGCCGCGAATCAAGCAACGTTTTCAATCGAAGCCATACGAAAAGCGTGTCATCATGACTACGGGTATCGGAGAATCGTTTTTGGCCGACCGTATCAAGAATTGGGAAGAAAATTTGCCCGAGTTCCTTTCCTTGGCCTATTTGCCCCAATATGGAATGGTCCGACTGAGGCTGAGTGGCAGGCATGATGATGGAGTGTTCCTTCATAAGACCCTGGATAGGGAAATCGCTAAGCTTACTGACCTTATTCCCGAGTATATCTTTGCCATGCAAGATCAGCCCATAGAACGAACGGTTTTCGACCTATTAATTAATAAAGGAAAGACTTTCGCTTCGGCGGAGAGCTGCACGGGCGGCAATATTGCCCATGTTATTACCTTGATTCCCGGCAGTTCCGATGTGTTTAAAGGAACAGCGGTTACCTATGCAACACCGATGAAAACCAAGATATTGGGAGTGCCGGCTGCGACGATTGAGGAACATGGGGTGGTGAGTCAGGAAGTGGTAGAACGCATGGCAGAGGGAGTTCGTGGCTTGATGGAGGCTGATTTCGGTGTTGCCACTACGGGTGTCGCTGGCCCAAGTGGAGGTACTGAGGAGACGCCAGTGGGCACAGTATGGATTGGCGTGGCATCGCCTTCGGGCGTGGTTTCGAAACGCTTCAATTTCGGCAAGGACCGTGAAAATGTCATTAATCGCGCTACCATTGCGGCTTATGAAATGCTAAGACAACAATTAATGTGAATATGAGAATAACAATTCAGGCCTTTGTTTTAACTTGCCTCTTCATTGCGTTGGCTTCTTGCCAGCCACAAGAGGCCGCTTATAAATCAAAATTGAATATCGATGCCAAACCCTATGATTTGGAATTCTGTCGATATGAAGAGGTGCTTTTTAACCTTGACACCGCCGACTTCCAAAACGAATTAAAGAGAATACAGGACCATTACGGGGTGTTCCTCGGTGGCAATCTCAGCAATCCCGATGCTATACAATACCTCAAAGATTTTGCGACCGATCCGTTCAGCACCAATTTGTATCAAAAGGTGAAAGATGCTTTCCCAAACTTGAAAGAAGTGGAACCGATGGTGGAAGACGTGTTTGCTCATTTTCACTATTATTATCCCGATATCGAAATCCCCAAGAAAGCCTTTACATGTATTACTGGCATTCGTCCTGATGAACCTCCTGTTCAGATTATCGACAATCAGTTGGTGATTTCATTGGATTGGTACCTTGATGGTGATGAAGTATACGACCAGATAGGGATGCCGAAATATATGCAGGTGAGGACAGATAAAGTCACTTTGGCCAAGAATGTAGCTGAACAGTTATATATGCAGTATTTATACGAGTGGCGTAAGCAGGGCCAAGTAGTTGGCGAAATGGTGTTTTACGGTCGACGTAACTTCTTTGTCGAGGCGATGTGCCCCGCCATGCCCGACAGCGTTTTGCTTGGCTATTCTGACAAACAATGGCGTTGGGCTAAGGAGAACGAAGGGCAAGTTTGGGCAGATATCGTTGGCAACCGCCGTCTTTACGATGCTGGTCTAGATAGCTACATGATGTTTTTTGGCGACGGTCCTTTCACACAGGCCTATAGCAATGATGCTCCATCGCGTTTAGGCGAGTTTTTCGGACTAAACATCATGCGTTCATATGCCTCCAATCACGACTTTGACCTTCAAACGCTGATGAAACGGAAAGATTTGCAGGATATATTCCAGGATTCTGGTTATAAGCCAAAGAAGTAATAATCAATAATATATCCGACAACAAACGACAACAAACGATTGCAGTCGACTACAAACGTTTGTTCAGCGGCTTTTTCTTGACAAGGTGTGCATCTTTGCAGCATGAAACTTTAAAAAGAAGAATTATGCTAGTAAAGACATTTGGATGTGCCCTTTTCGGCATAGAAGCGATTCAGGTCACCATTGAAGTAAACATTGACAGAGGCATTAATTTCTATTTGGTAGGACTGCCCGACAATGCGGTCAAGGAGAGCCAACAGCGTATTCAAGCTGCAATTATTAATTTAGGGTATTACTATCCTCACAAGAAAATTGTCATTAACATGGCGCCTGCTGACATTCGCAAGGAAGGTTCGGCATATGACCTGCCAATTGCCATGGGTATTTTGGCGGCTTCAGAACAGGTTAATGCGGATTTGTTGGAGCAATTTATCATCATGGGTGAGTTGTCGTTGGACGGAACGCTTAAACCTATCAAAGGCACCTTGCCAATTGCCATCAAGGCAAAACAGGATGGTTTTAAGGGGCTTATTATTCCTAAGGCAAACGCGCGCGAAGCTGCAGTGGTGGAAGGTTTGGAGGTGTATGGCGTAGATAACATCCATGATGTCATTTCCATTTTAAATGGCGAAAAAGAAATTAAGCCTATAAGTATTGATGCCATTGACTCGTGGCGAGATGTCGAATCTGAGCTCGACTTCAGCGACGTAAAGGGGCAAGAGAACATCAAACGCGCATTGGAAATTGCTGCTGCAGGTGGCCACAATGTCATTCTCATTGGCCCGCCCGGCAGTGGCAAGACCATGTTGGCCAAACGGATGCCGACCATCTTGCCACCGTTGACCATGGCTGAAGCCTTGGAGACCACTAAGATCCATTCTGTGGCGGGTTTGGTAGGGCGTAATGCCTCGCTGGTAAGGACACGCCCTTTCCGCAGTCCGCACCACACCATCAGCGATGCGGGTTTGGTGGGTGGTGGCACCTATCCGCAGCCTGGTGAGATCTCGCTTGCTCACAATGGTGTGCTCTTTCTTGACGAACTACCCGAGTTCAAACGCACGGTCTTAGAGGTGATGCGACAGCCAATGGAAGATCGTGTTGTGACTATCTCCAGGGCAAAAATGACGGTTGACTTTCCTGCCAGTTTCATGATGGTAGCAGCAATGAATCCTTGCCCTTGTGGTTACTACAACCATCCCGACAAGGAATGTACTTGTAAGCCAGGTGTGGTTCAGCAGTATCTCAACCGTATCAGTGGTCCGTTAATGGACCGTATAGACCTGCATGTTGAAGTTGTTCCTGTTGCCTATAAAGATTTGTCTTCAAAAAGTAATGGTGAGCCAAGTGCGAAGGTGCGTGAGCGCGTCATCAAGGCGAGAAAGATCCAGGAAGAACGTTATGCAGCATATCCGACCATCCATGCCAACGCACAGATGACCTCGCAACTTATCCAGAAGTATTGTGACCTGGATGATGACTGCCGTAAGATGCTCAAAAATGCCATGAACCGTCTTGGACTTTCTGCACGTGCATACGACAGAATTCTTAAAGTCTCCCGCACCATTGCTGACCTTGATGGTAGTGAGAACATCCAGACGGGACACTTGGCAGAGGCTATTAACTATCGAAGTCTGGATCGTGATAACTGGGGGAGTTGAAATGAAAAAAATTGTGATTGTGTAGAATAATCATTATTTTTGTCCCGCAATACACTGACGTTTAACCGCATAACACCTATCGCCATGAAGAAGCTCCTTGTTCTCGCTGTTCTGCTGACGGCCTTGACGACGGCTTTTGCCCAACCTGCCCATCACATCACATTCAATGGAACAGACCAATACATGGTCATACCGCATAACGAAGACTTCAATATTGCTGCCGACCAAAGCTTCACGGTCACGGGATGGGTGCGCAACGAGACTTATACCAGCTATCCACGCTATGTGTGCAAGCGCGATATGTCGGTGCAAAGTGCGGGTAGCGAACGTACGGGATATGAGTTCTTTGGCACGGGCAGTGTGGGCCAGTCGCTGGGACTTAATACGCCCACTTCGACCTCGGGTCATGCCTTGTCGATCTATACGGGTGTCACGGTGCCGGCAGGGGAGTGGATGCACTTTGCACTTGTCGTGGACCGCACCAACAACGTAATTCGGATTTATCATAATGGACAGACCAACAGCAGTTGGGTAGCACCAGTGAACGACTGGGCGGTGACCAACACGCACGATGTTTTCATAGGTGCAGGCAACAGCGGTGGACAGCCAACTAATTTTTGCAATGGCTCGTTCGGCAATGTGAGGTTCTACCAATTGGCATTGGATGCTGATGAGATACAAAGGGATTTAAGCGCTGATGATTTATATGATATAAGTTTTTACATGGCAGATCATTTAAGAGCCGCTTATGAATTCTCTGCAACCTGGGTCACTGACAACATTTTGCCCGACCTTTCGGGGCATGGTCACGATGCACAACTGGTTAATTTCAATTTTGGCGGTTCTGGGATATGGAATGTTACCTTGACGCAAGACACGCGTAAGACGGGGCGTGGCAATGAAAATGATGTGCTACTCAAGGCAGCGGTGGCTGTGGACGGTACTGACGTTAGTGCCGAGGTTGAACTCCAATCCATAACCTTGAATCTTGAGGGGACAACGGATTTGAATGATATTGAAGAAATCAAGGTCTATTCTACGGGTTTGGCCAATAGTTTCGATGAACGCCATCCTCAAAACGCCACTTTGCTTGGAAGTGTTGACCCAGCCTCGGGTGACATAACCTGCAACTTGGGTGGCAACCTTGTCTATGGCACCAACTACCTTTGGGTCGTGGCACATGTAGCCGACCATGCTACTGAAGGTAATCTCATCGATGCTTCGCTAAAGTCGATTACGACTGCGGAGGAGACTTATGAGTTGGCTAATCCTTCGCCGGCGGGTAGCCGCGAAATCATCCTTGCACATACTTTGCTTTTGCAGCCAGGTGATTATAATTCAACAAATTATCGTATCCCTGCCATCATCACGGCGAAAGACGGTAGTATTGTGGCGGTTACCGACAAGCGCAAGTACAACGAGGGCGACCTGCCCGAGGACATCGACATCGTGTGCAACCGCAGCACTGATGGTGGTCACATCTGGAGTGAGCCTTACACCATCGCCTTGGGTACGGGCGTCAACCATGGCTTCGGGGATTGCGCCTTGGCATGGAGCAACGACGACAACGGCCTCATCGCAGGCTTCGTGGGCGGCCCCGGCTTGTGGTATTCCACCCCGTCAAATCCAATCCGCACCTATATCTGTAAGAGTTATGACAACGGTCAGACCTGGACCGAACCTGAAGACATCACCCACTTCATCTTTGGAGACAACTGCATCGTGCCTGAGCAGCGCACATGGCGCGCCTCGTTCTTCGGTTCAGGCAATGGCTTACGCACCTCTACGGGCCGCATTATGTTCGTGGCTGCTATCCGTGAGACTACGGCGCAAGTGCTTTACAACCATGCCGTCTATTCCGACGACAACGGTCAGACATGGCATGTGTCAGGTCGTGCATCTTCATCGGGCGACGAGGCCAAGGTCACCGAGTTGGTTGATGGCCGTATCCTGATGAGCATCCGACATGGTGGCAACCGCTGGTACAACATCTCTGAGGACGGCGGCGAGACTTGGCAGCCCACCACCTCCACTTGGTACGACATCACCGCGCCAGCTTGCAATGGCGACATGATCCGTTATACTTCTGTGAACCAAGGTCACGACAAGAACCGCCTGCTGCATTCAGTGCCTTACGGTAACTCACGTACCGATGTAACGGTCTATGTGAGTTACGATGAGGGTGAAACTTGGCCGGTGAAGAAATGCATTGTGCCCTATAGCTCGGCCTATTCCTCGCTTTGCGTTTTGCCCGACGGCACCATCGGACTCTATGTGGAGGAAGCATACGCAGGTGCCTCAGGCTATTCGACGGTATTCTACAACTTCAGCCTCGAATGGCTCACTGATGGTAACGACAGCTTTGACCCGACGGGAGTGGTTGAAAATCAAATACAAACGGAATCATTGAAGGTTTATCCTGTGCCCGCCTCCTCCTTTGTCACGATTGAAGCGGAAGGGATGAAGACGGTCAACATTTACAACGCTTTAGGACAGCTGGTCAAGTTGATTTCAGTCAATGGCGCTTCGGAGATTAAATTGGATATTTCCGAATGGGTTGCTGGGATGTATTTCGTTGAGGGAATTGAAGATAATGGCTTCAAAAAAGCTGGTCGGTTTTTGAAATGAATTTGGCGTTTTCCGCCCGTTTGCGAAGTTCTTCAATTATACAAATTCTATAATTAAAGCGATAATTCGGGAGCCGGTGGAACGGCAAGGCCTTCATCGTTACTTTCGCATTTCTAAATTGAACTTAGGGCCTTCGATGAGTGCTAAACCATTGACGTCGACGGCAACAGACGTTTGGAAAGATTGTAAAACTCTGATTACTGCTTAACCCACTTCCCCGAGGCGATTTTTTGGGTGTCTTGCCAGATTTCCCAAAGATAAAGCCCTGATTTCCAGTCGGCGGTGTCGATATTGGTTTGGAAGTCGAAAAGTTGTGCGTGAACCAAACGTCCTTGAAGGTCGTAGAAACGGATGACCGAACGCTCGAAGGGAGCGGTAATAGTCACGGAACCGTTGCCGGGATTGGGATACACCTTACAGGCCTCGTTGTCTTTCTCTTCAACGGAATTATAGGTTGGGATTTCGGTATAAACATACTCAATCTCCATTTCGTTGTAGGAACCGCAACATTCATGCAAATCCTTTTCCTGCATGGACAGCAAAGGATTGTTGAAAATGGAAATGCTGTTTTTGAACGGCTGATAGTCATAAAAGAGAGTGTCGTCTTCATAATCCCAAGCCAACATAGTTTCCTCGGTTTCTCTAAAAATCGAAATGTTCTTGCATAGGCCATTTGCATCATATACGTACAAAGCTTTCTTGTTGAGATTCCATTCGTTGCCCGACCATTCGCCCATCCGATGCTCTTCGATGCGACCTTCAAAATCGAAAACATTCACAAACTTGCTCGCATTGACCCATCGTCCGTCTTCCCAGTTTTGCTTGGTTTCGGACTCCAATTCGCCATTGTCGGTGTAGGTGTAGGTCGTCAAAGTCAGGGGCGATGTTTCCGAGTCCTTTTGGATGGAAATCAATCGGTAATCGTCATCATAACGATAGGCTTCAATGGAAATCACCTCATATTCTTTGGAGTACGGATGTTCATACATCGTTTCCTTTCTCGTCTTCCTATTGTCAAAATATTCGTAAGTCCAGTAACTCCAGAGAGAATCTGTTTCGTTGAAATAATAATTGTAATAGTCGAAGAGCTCTTTCTTTTCAAGCCTGCCGTATGCATCGTATGTAAACCCAATTCTGTAGGAGTGTGTTATCCCATACTCGTCTCCATCATGGTAGATGTTGCTTACTTTGTTGTTCTCATAATAATATCTGAAGGTTTCAAAATAGACCGGATGCTCGGTACCATTCTTGATTCGTATTTTCGTGAGAAAATCTCCGTCATAAGAATAAGTCTTGCCGGGATCACCATAGGCATAATTGAAAGTCTTGAGTTTTCCGTTGCCATAATAGCCGAAGTCTGCATATGACGAACTTAGCATGTTTCCAGAGGCATCGTGTCTGGTCAATATAATATGACTGGGTTGGGCGATGCTGTCGACAAGTGAACTAGCAAAAGAAGAACCCATAGCAAATGCGCAAATAAATAAGGTGTTGATTATACGTTTCATTTTATCTGCTTTTTGTCGGTTAGTTTGATTAGTTCGGCTGACTTTATGTGCGACAAAGATACGTTTTTTTGTAAATGGCAAAGGTTTTGAACATAAAACGTTGTTTCAAAATTTTTCCGTACTTTTGCCGCTCAAATCGGGAGACCGATTTAAAATTGTAATAAATTGAAAATCAGTTAAAATAATGAGTTTAAACATTTCAAAATTGAGAAACATCGGTATCGCCGCGCATATCGATGCTGGTAAGACTACGGTTTCGGAACGCATTCTGTTCTTCACGGGCGTCAACCGTAAGGTGGGAGAAACGCATGATGGACAAGCCACCATGGACTTTATGAAACAAGAGCAGGAGCGCGGCATCACCATCGCTTCGGCTGCCATCACCGCACATTGGAACGGCTATCAGATCAACCTTATCGATACCCCTGGCCACGTCGACTTCACCGTCGAGGTGGAGCGCTCGCTGCGTGTCATCGATGGCATGGTGGCGGTGTTTTGCGCTGTGGGTGGCGTGGAGCCGCAGTCGGAAACGGTGTGGAACCAAGCCGACAAATACCGCGTGCCACGCATCGCCTTCGTCAACAAGATGGATCGCACGGGTGCCGACTTCCAAGAGGTGGTCAACCAGATGCATAAATACTTGGGTGCCAACGCTGTGCCGCTGCATCTGCCCATCGGTGTGGAGAACACCTTTGAAGGCATGGTCGACTTGGTGCAGATGAACTCGGTGCGCTTCATCGAGAAGGAACGCATCGTGGGTCCCATCCCGGAGAACATGATGGAGCAAGCCCTTGAAGCTCGCCGCAACCTTGTCGAAAAAGTCGCCGACTTGGACGACGAAATCGCCGAACTCTACCTCGAAGACAAGGAAATCCCGACCGACAAGCTGATGTCCGCCATCCGCACAGCCACTATCAAGCTGATGATGGTGCCGGTGCTTTGCGGTGCTGCCTATAAGAACAAAGGTATCCAACTGCTTTTGGATGCCGTTGTTGACTACCTGCCTTCGCCGAAGGACTTGGGGGCCGTCATCGCGCACGAC
>JAFRRE010000051.1 GCA_017428285.1 Bacteroidales bacterium
ACCCTGTCGAAGCCATGTTCGATGAGGTGTGCCTTACATTTGCTTAGGAAAAACGGACGGAGGTAGATGTAATGCATGATGCGTTTTCCAAAACAGAAAATGACTTTTGTCCAAATCTAACAAAAAACCATAGATTTGGACAAAAAACGAATGAATTTTGTCCAAATGTATATAAAAATACATGGATTTGGACAAAATTCGATATTGATGAGGGTCGAACTTTTTGAGATTTTTATGTCAGAAAACAGCGAAATCTATCTTTTTTTCGACATTTCGCTGGTTTGTGACAGGAAAAGTCTGTTATTTTCTTTTCTCGAAATACTGATAGTCTTTCACGTTAGGCCAATGACCGTTCCGTCTGGAATCTTATTCTTCCATGGCCTCCAAAAGAGCCACAGGCCCCCAATGCCAAAGTTTGGTCTTCTCGGTTTCGAGTCGTTTGTAGGTATTTGAGGAATATATCTCTTTAATGGCTTCGGTTATGCTGATGCCTTTTTCTTCTGACAGCATGTTAGCCATCCAACAGATTTTAGAAGGGAGTAATAGATACAGATTGCTCTGATTGATGGTCCGAGTCATGACAAAACCTCCTTTCCTTCAACAAAAACCAATGCTTCCAGTGCCTTATTGGTATGAAAAAGGTATTGGTCAACGAGTTTATAGGTCTTCAGTTCAGCAATCAGACTTTGTTTGTCCAATATCCCGCCTTCATATAAAGCAAATGCAGCATACACGCGATCGTTGGCAACAGGACCGTAAACGACATCATAGTCGTGGATGTATCCTCGTTGGGTTCGGTTTTTCATTACGAAATCGACCCATTCTTCCGAAGGATTGTCAAAATAGAGGCATTTAAGGTCTTTCAATGCAAATTCCTCCAGTTCATAGGTGTTTACAAATCCTTTGTCGGACTTTTGCTCTTCCATTCTCCGCTTAACCCAAGCCAAGGCTTGGTCATAAGAAGTGGTAGTATAAAAACCGCTACCATAGTCAAGTGTACGGTTAGGCTCGCGTATTTCGGGTTTGGTGACTATTTCCAAACTGCCGTGGTAGAGTTTCATGCCGATGCTCCTTTCCTGATTTTGATGAATTCGTCAATTTCCTCCAACAGCCACTGTTTCCCTTGCGTATGCAAAGGCTCATAGTGTTTTTCCAAATACTCTAAAACCCCGTATTGGTTGAGCAAGTCTACAGCATCCTTCCCGCTAATTCCTTTAGCGGTTTTGTATTGCTCAATGCAAAACGAAACAAAATAGGCTATGTCTTGCTTTCGTTTGTTCATTTCAGCACTTTTTTGAATTGCAAAAATAAACAAAAACCATCAAACACAGCCATCCTATAGAAATTCTCGTATATCGATGACTTTTTTTGTGTTTTTTATGCCAAAATCCAAGTGAAATCTGTCTTTTTTTCGACATTTCGCTGTTTCTGACGTGTTTTTGGAATTGTTGAGACACTTTAAAATACAACTTCACTCTTCGCCCATTCGCGCCTTCATTGCCGCATTGACCTCAGCTGAATAGTATTGGAAGAAGTTGAAACTCATGGCGATGGAGATTTTGAGAATCAAATCGGCATCGAGTGAAGGTCTATTGAAGATTTTGTAGACATGGTTGCGGGTGCAGCCAATCTCACGCGCCAACCAGCTTGCGCTACGCAGGTCGGCTTTGAGTTGCTCACGGATGAGGTGCCCGATGTGGATGTTGCTTTGAAGGTTTTCCATCTGCTTACGTAATCGAATAGCGCAAAAGTAGCCCTTAACAGACTTTCATTTTTCATCCATTTCATCCATTTGCATTTTCTTTCGATTCCTAACATGAAAATGCTTATTTTTGCCCAAAATAAGCAAAACCATGTTATCCCTTCCCATCATAGCAATGATCAAGAAGAAGTCGGGGCTCGACTTCAGTAATGCCAAAGACTTCGAGGTGCTGTCAGAATCTTTTTCTGCCAGCGACCGCTTGGGTGTCAACACCCTGAAACGGCTGATGGGCTATGCCAAATCCCCTATCGCGCCACGGAAAGCCACCCTTGATGCCTTGGCGCATTATCTCGGTTCGCCTTCATGGGAAGCGCTGACTGGCATGCAACCCGTTGAAAGCGACTGGATGGAGAAGGCCTTCTTCGCCGATGAGATTCGTGAAGGCACAACGGTGGAGGCATCATGGCTACCCAACCGTCATATCGCTTTGCTGTGTATCGGTGAAAACAAATTCCGTGTGACAGAGAGCTTGAACGGCAAATTGCTTGTCAACGATGAGGTGACCATCCTTAGTTTTCGTTTGGAGTATCCTTTGCAAGTGTACCAAGTCATCCGCAATGGCGAGATTGTGCGCGATGCCGCCGGCAATGAGTTGGGTTATGTGGCTGGACGCCAAAACGGATTGACAGAACTATTCATCAAGGAGGCAGCCTAATGAGCGATTCCGATTTCATCAATCCTGCTCAACACAACCAAGATGAAGTGTTGTTTGACAGCGGTGGCACCTGTGATTGCTACCGTCTCGTTAAGGACAACCGTGTGTATTGCGTCAAGCGGCCTAAGAAGGACATGCGTTCGTCGGAGGCATACATGAACTTGTTCCGAAAGGAGTTTGAACTCGGCATTGAGTTGGAGCACCCCAATATTGTGCGTTACTTTGCCTACGATGAGGACGAAAACGGCCCATACATCCGCATGGACTACATCGATGGCGACAGCCTTGAGGCTTTTGTGGCCCAGCATCCTGACTATTTCAAAGAGAAAGGACATAGGAAACAATTCTGCGACGAGTTGTTTTCTGCTTTGTCCTATCTCCACGACAAGAAGATGTTGCACCTCGACCTTAAGCCCAGCAACATCCTCATCACCAACAAAGGCCATCATGTAAAGCTTATTGATTTAGGTTTCGGTTGGAGCGAGAGTTACCTGCATGATTTGGGTTTCACTCGTGAGTATTGTGCGCCAGAGCAGCAGGCCGCTAAGACCAAGTTGTTTGGCCCTGCCACCGACATCTATGCCTTGGGCAAGATCCTGCAGCGTTTTGGTCTGGCCAAGAATTCTATAATGCAACGTTGTCTGCAGGAAAATCCAAGAGCGCGTTACCAAAGCGTAGAAGCTTTGCGAAAAGCCATGCAACGTAGCGAAACGATAAGGATTTCCTCGAGAGTGGGTCTGGGTTTAGCTGCTGCGTTGTTGATAGGGGCAATCGTTTGGCTGGTAGGCTTCAGGGAAGAGCCACTACCGCCGCGTCCCCCTGCGCCCGAAGGAGCTATCAACGGATTGTTTACCATCAACGAAGCAGGCGACCAGGTGTATTTCTCGAAAGGAAATCTGCAATACAAGCCTTATACAGGCATTTGGCGTTTTGCAGAGAACCAATTTGACTACATTGGTGGCGATAATGCGAATGTTGCGCAAGGAGTAAACCACAGGGGATGGTTTGATTTGTTTTGTTGGAGTTCCAACGGGCAAGAGCATGGTGCCATTAATTATCAACCTTGGAGTCACAAAAGCGATGACTTGGATTCAAGCGTATGCCTTTACAATGCATACGGTTCTGACACATGTGACCTTTGCGACCTTAATGGACAAGCCGATTGGGGCTACAATGCCATCAGCAATGGCGGCAATGAAGATGGACTTTGGCGCACGATGACCATAGACGAATGGCTCTACCTCCTTGATGAACGCAGTACCGCCACAGGCATACGATTCGCAAAAGCCAATGTTGAGGGAGTGAATGGCTTGTTGCTCTTGCCTGATGACTGGGACAACTCATATCAGCTTAACGATGTTAACAACGATGATGTCGGCTATTTGAGCAACACTATTCCCCAGCCTTTCTGGAAAGACAAAATGGAATCACAAGGAGCGGTTTTCCTCCCTGCAGCAGGTATTCGTGACGGGACCACCGTTGGATTGTTAGGGAGATATGGTTTTTATTGGTCAGCCACTCATTCCGAAATCTTTGATGCAAAGGGCGTTTATTTCTCAGACTCCTTTTTCAACCATGAAAACACAAACAAGAAGTGTTTCGCAAGAAGTGTGCGGCTGGTGAGGGATAAGAAATAAGGAATAAGACGGGAACCCTTAGAACCCTCCTGCATAATAGCTCCTGGCGATGTAGGGCGAAGGCTCATAATAGGCACTGCTGTTATAGTTGTCAATCACTTCGCAAATGGGGTTGTTA
>JAFRRE010000052.1 GCA_017428285.1 Bacteroidales bacterium
AAAGGGAGCAAGTTGCCAACGGTGGATTTTGGAAAGTATTTGCCTAATGCCCTGATTTAAATTGGAAAGGGCGAAGAAAAGGGCGGATAAAATTGCCTATAGCCAGATGCATCTGGTATTCGAACTGATAGCTTCGATGAATGAAGAGGAGCCTAATAAAACGACTTTAAATCAGATAACCTAAACCGAAACAAAGAAAATCGGCAACAAATCATCGATTTTATCGCCGATAATGTGCAATCTTACGCGAAATTCCTGATGCTCCAGGCCTCGATATACCTGCCATCAAGTTCCCCAAACCAATAATGCACTTTTTTTAGTGCACAAAATTAAAAATATTGCACTTTTTTTAGTGCATATATAGAATTATTTGTATTTTTGCGGCAGCGTTACAAATACAATTACCATGATTGATGATGTTTTAATCGGATTTATGCGCGAACAATTGGCGATTACAAGCCTTGATTTCGTGCGATACCTATACGCTGAGATTGACTGGTCGCTGCGGATGTTCGGAATTGTCGGTCCGCGCGGAGTCGGCAAATCGACCTTGGTGAAGCAGCATATCTTATTTGAAAAAGACAACCAAAAGGCTCTTTATGTCTCGGCCGACCACAGTTATTTCGCCCAGCACACCCTTTTGGAGGTAGCCTCGGAATGGATTAAGGAAGGCGGCACGCATCTTTATATCGACGAGATTCACAAATATGAAAACTGGTCAACTGAGTTGAAAAACATCTATGATGGACATCCTTCATTGTATGTGGTCTTCACTGGCTCTTCGGTGCTCGATTTGTTGAAAGGTCAGGCCGACCTGAGTCGTCGCGCCGTGATGTACACACTACAAGGGCTCTCGTTTCGCGAATATCTGGAGATGTTCCACGCTATAAAAATGCCAAAATATACTTTGGAGGAGGTCATCGACAACAAGGTGGTTGATACCATATTGCCGCATCCGTTACCGCTGTTCCGACAATATTTGCAAGACGGATATTATCCTTTCAGCAAAGAAGGTGCCTTCAGGTCAAGGCTCGACCAAATCATCACGCAGACTCTTGAGTCGGACATCCCGCAATATGCCTCGCTTTCGGTCTCTACAGGACGCAAGTTGCGCCGACTGATGAGCATAGTGGCACAAAGTGTACCTTTCAAGCCAGATTATTCAAGCATAGCCAATGCCATAGGTGTCAGTCGCAACGTGGTGCCTGATTATTTTCTTTATATGGAACGGGCTGGAATGATAGGCCAGCTGCGCGATGAAACAGGGGGCTTACGGAGTTTAGGCAAAGTGGAGAAAATATATCTGGATAATACAAATATCATGTATGTGCTTGGTGCAGACAGTGCCAATACCGGAAACCTGCGAGAGACTTTTTTCTATAACCAGACGAGAGTTGTGAGCGACGTCATCTCATCAAAAGCTTCAGATTTTGTCATCGGCGAACACACTTTCGAGGTCGGAGGAAAGAAAAAAGGCCTCAAACAGATCGAAGATGTTCTCAATGGTCATCTCGTGAAAGACGACATCGAATACGGCCATGGTATTTCAATTCCGCTGTGGACATTTGGGCTGCTGTATTAAATCCCGATTTTCAGACAACATAACAGGATTCTTTCTGTATTCCATTGGGCTTTCCAAACGACTCTGACTTCAACTAAGCGAAACTCCTAATACTCTTGCCCACATTGATGAAATGGTCGGCCACACGCTCGGCATTTTGCGCCAGTGAGATGTATTCCGCACCAACTTGAGGTGTGCATTGTCCCGCCACAAGTCGCTGGATGTGTTGTGATTCCATGGTCTCCGTGAAGCTATCAATCTGTTCCTCAATCTGATAGGCATATTCGAGAGCCGTAAAGTCGAGGTCGTGGTAGGCTTTCATGACTTCGTGGTAGAGTGCCGTAATCTTCCGCTCCATCTCCTTGATTTCCAGCACAGCAGGCGCAGAGAACGTTTCATTTTGGTTTTGCAGGCTTTCCGCATATTCCACGATGTTTTCGGCATAGTCGCCGATGCGCTCCAGATCACTCACACTTTTCACGCTGCAACTGAGGTACTTACTATCCGTTTGGCTAAGCGATTTTGCTGAAAGCACCGCCACATATCGGGTCAACTCGCTATTCAGGAAGTTAAGTTCGTTTTCTGTCTTCTTGAATTTTTCCAAGTCGCTGAAATCCAATGTGGTGACGATATGTATGGCGCGACAGAAGTTGTCGTGGGCCAACGCGCCCATATTTTCGACTTCGGCCTTCAGCTGCCTGACAGCCAAGGCGGGGGTCACCAACATCGAGTCGTCAAGGAAATGAAGATGGAACTTGTCGTCGCGAGGCTCATCGGCATGGTCGGGAATGAGGCGGCACACCAAGCGTACCAGACCGTTGGTCAGCGGCAATGCAACCAAAGTGGTACAGACATTGAAAACGGTATGGAACATGGCCAGCTGCACCTGCGGGGCGTGTGGGAACATGGCCTCAAACATCCTACCGAAACCCCAATCCCCTTGGGTGAAAAGATGTAAAAGCAAGGCAATAAGCAAAAACAGCACCACGCCCATCACATTGAAAAACAAATGAATGAGGGCCGTCCGTTTGGCGTTTCGGCCACTGGTCATGCCTGCCAAGATTGCCACCACGCACGAACCGATGTTGGAACCCATCGTGAGGAAGATGCCTTGGTCGAGCGAAAGCAGTCCCGCCACTACCATGGTGATGGCGATGGATGTCAGCACCGATGACGACTGGATGATGGCCGTGAGCAAAGCACCGATGAAAACAATCAGCAAGGGGTTACTGATGGTGGCCAAAAACTGTTTCACCGAATCCAAGGCAGCGAATTCATCCATGGCGCCCGACATGATGCCGAGACCGACAAACAGCAAGCCGAAACCCGCCAGGATGCTGCCTGTTTGTTTCCACTTCTCGCGCTTCGAGAACATCATCACGAAAGCTCCGATGCCAGCCAAGGCCGAGAAGAGCACTGTCGTTGAGATGCCGTGGCCGCCAAACATGCCCAAGGCCACCAGTTGCGCAGTAACCGTGGTACCGATGTTGGCGCCATAGATGACCGTGGCGGCCTGCGCAAGCGACATGATGCCCACGTTCACGAAGCCGATGACCATCACCGTCACCGCGCCCGAGCTTTGGATAGCCGCTGTGCCCACCGTTCCGATGCCCACGCCGAGCCATTTGTTATTTCCCATCTTGGCGAACAGCCGCTTCAAGCCCGCACTGCTTGCACTTTCAAGACTGGTACTCAACATTTTGCAGGCCACCAAAAATACCCCGATGCCTGCGATTAGGGTTAAAATTGCGATAACGATGAGCATACGCGTAAATTTTTGAAAGCGGCCAACGATGGCTCACTGACCG
>JAFRRE010000053.1 GCA_017428285.1 Bacteroidales bacterium
AAATCCAATATGTTACAAAAAACCTCTTTTGACATTGTCTATCAAATTTGTCAAAAAAGAGACGCGATAATCGCGTCTCTTTTTGCAATGTGAGATTCTGAGGAGGCGATAATCGCGTCTCTACAAGCCTACATTAAATCTTTTCCTCTTCCACGCGCAGCGGCTTGGGTTCGCTCTTGCGGATGTCGAGTTCGTTGATGAGGTTTGTGGCACCGGCGTACTTGTCGATGATGAAGAGCACGTAACGCACATCGACATTGATGGTGCGCTGCAGTTTGGGCTCAAAGTTGACATCGCCGCTCATGGCTTCCCAGTTGCCGTCGAAGGCGAGACCGATGAGTTCGCCCTTGCCGTTCATGATGGGGCTACCAGAGTTGCCACCAGTGATGTCGTTGGTCGACAGGAAGCACACAACGAGTTCGCCATTATCGTCGGAATAAGCACCGAAGTCCTTCTTCTCGATGAGGTCGATGAGGCGCTTGGGGGCGTCAAACTCATAGTCGCCAGGGATATACTTTTCGAGGATACCGTTGGCGGTGCAGATGTAGTCGTAGTGAACTGCATCGGCGGGCATGTAGTCTTGCACCGAACCGTAGCTCATACGCATGGTCGAGTTGGCATCGGGATAGAGGCTCTTGTCAGGTTGAGTGGCGGCGTAGTACTCACGAAGACCTTTCACGAAGACATGGTCGTTCTCGCTGACAGTCTGCATGGCTTGACGATACTCACCCACATGGTTCATGATGACTTCCATCATAGAAGTGTTCATGATGTAAGCATAATCCTTGCCAATCTTCTTGGGTTTCGGGTTGGCGATGAAAGCCTTGATGCTTTCAGGCGTGGCGAAGATGGAGTTGGTGTAGACATCCTCAGTGAAAGCGTCAATGTCGCCCTTGAATTTCTTGTCGATGATGGTGTAAATCTCGGGCAGTTCCTCGGCCTTGAAGGCATTCTTGTAAGTCTTCAGCATCTCGGCAAAGGTCTTCTTTTCCACCTGTGGGTCGGTCTCGGCAAAGAGCTCATCGACATTCATCTGCTGAAGCAGCGTCAGTGCCATGGCCTCAGCGTCTTTGTCCTTGTCCATATAAGCCTGATAGTAGGAACCAAACTGAGCTGCGATGCCAGCGGCGCCAACACTCGAAATAAAGTTGGGATAATAGACATACTTGGCCACTTCACCCAAGTTCTTGTAGGCTTCCTTCAAGTTCGGGAGGGCATTCTTGTATTCGGTCTTGTTATTCTTGTTCACCCAATTGGTGAAGTCTTTTTCAAGGGCCACCTTGCTCTCGCTCACCTTGTTTTTGCGGAGCATCTTGCACTGGCCAATGAAATTCTTCCAAGTGTTGGCCAAACCAGCATGGTTGTCGGCATACATCAGGTTGATGTGTTCGTCTACCTTCATGTATTCTTCCATAACTTCGAGTTGCTTGCCGAAGACATCAATAATGGTGGGATAGAAAGTGTCCACATTGTAGTCAATGCCATAGCTCGACATATAACGCTCGGTGCTGCCCGGGAAGCCCCAAATCATGGTGAAGTCGTCTTTCTGCACACCGTCGAGGCTGATGGGAAGGTGATGCTTGGGGGTCAGCGGCACATTGTCCTTGCTGTAAGCGGCAGGATTACCGTTCTTGTCGGCATAGACGCGGAAAATCGAGAAGTCGCCAGTGTGGCGGGGCCACATCCAGTTGTCGGTGTCGCCGCCGAACTTGCCAATCGAAGAGTTGGCAACGCCCACGAGACGCACATCGGGGAACACTTGATAAACGAACATGTAGTACTCATTACCCTCAAAGAAACCTTTGATAACTGGGTTGTACTTGCCATTTTCTGAAGCAGCTGTTTCCAGCTCTTTGATTTTCTTGCGAATGGCAGCTTGTTGATCCTGATAGTCCATACCGTCTTTTACCTCGGCAAGAATGACTTTCGTCACATCTTCCATACGAATGAGGAAGCTGGCGGTCATTTCGGGAGCGGGCAGTTCCTCGCCGTAGTTCTTGGCCCAGAAGCCGTCGCGGAGATAGTCATGTTGGTCGGAGCTGAGTTTTTGGATGGCGCCATAGCCACAGTGGTGGTTGGTGAAGAGCAAACCGTGTTCGCTCACAATCTCACCGGTGCAGAAGAAGCCGCGAGGTTGGGCTTCACTGCCGAGGCCTACGATGGCGTCTTTCAGACTGCTGTGGTTAATACTGTAAAGCTCTTCAGGGGTCAGCTGCAGACCCATCTTCTGCATGTCAACATAATTCAGGCGCTCGACAAACATCGGGAGCCACATGCCTTCATCGGCATACACGCGGCCAACCGAAACAAGGATGGCCATTGCAATGATTCCTAATACTTTTTTCATTGATTTATTAATTATTTAATGTGTAATTATAAATGCATATTTTTGACGCGAGACTGCGAGACTATGACTTGTGACAATGACAGCTTAAACAAAAGCAATACAACTGAACGTAATGTAAAAGCTGTCATAGTCATAGTCAATGGTCATAGTCAAAAAAGTCTCGTAGTCCAATTAATAGGCCTTATATTTATCGCCCGTCTTCTCGATGAGGACACGATAGTACTCATCGCTATATTTGGGGTGCTCGCTCTTGATAGGCGTGTATTTCTGTCCAGGTTTCTCGGGCTGGGCAGTGTTCAGGTTGCCGTCCATATACTTCATGAACAGCTCATGGTAGAACTGCTTCCACATTTGGGTCATCTTGGAGGCTTGGTCGCATGAGAACTTGGTTAATTCCTTCACTTGAGCCTCTCTGCCCTTGATGGTATTGACGCGTTCATCCATAGCGGGGATTTCTTTCTCCACCCATCTGGTTTCCAGTTCACGCTGACGCTTGCGAATCTCGGGGTGGATGTAGTCGTATTTGGTGTAAGCCCAGTTGCTCATCTGGTTGAAGGTCCAGAAGGCGGAGGTCTCCGACCACTCGCTCATCGAGCCGTTGCCTTCGCGGAAGCACTCGGGGATTTCGGTCATGCAAGTGTACATCGGGCAGTAGACACAGTTGTCGGTGTCGTCAACACCAAACCAAATGATACCACCGATGGGCCATTCCCAATTGCCACGGCTTTGGGCCACGAAACTGAAGCCTGTCTGCTGGGTGGCGGTGGTGCGCTCATGGACATAATGAACACCATCGACTTCCCAGTCCATAGGACGCCAACGATAGGGGCAGTGGAACGGGCCCGCACCCACGTCTTGCGACATATCAAGGTCGGTGCCTTCGAGGTGGTCGCGCATGAAGTCCATCATGTCGAGCACACTGACCTTCTTGTTGGGCTTCACCCACAAGGGCATACGGTTGGTCGGGAAGTTGTCAGGAGTCTGACACATATTGGCTGTGTAAGGCTGTGCGCGCTTGATGTCGCGACCCGTGGCATAGCCCCAATAGTCTTTCATGTTGTCGGTCACTTTGTTGAACATGGCCCACACACGCAGGTCGCAGAAGCGGGCACCGTCGAAGGTGACAGGGTTATAGACATCGGAGAACGAAAACTTGTCATCGGGACCGTCATAGAGCTTGGCTTGCTTGGCAAAGCTGATGACATCGTCGGCATAGACGCAGTCGATCTTGGGGTCTTTCAAGAGTTTGTCAATGTTCTTGAAGGTGATGCTGGTCTTGTTCTTCTTGGCCAGCGGGAAGGTGGTGATACGGGCTTGGTTGGCGTGACCGCTCACATAGCCGTCCGGGATGCGAAGTGCTACCCAAACAGCACCTTGGTTGTGCTTGCCTTTGCCAATCATCTCGAGAATCCAGCATTCATCAGGGTCGCTGATGCTGAACGACTCACCCTCACTGACATAACCGTAGTTGGCCACCAGTTCGCCCATACATTTGATGGCTTCGCGGGCGGTCTTGGCGCGCTGCAAGGTGATGTAAATCAGGCTGCCGTAGTCGATGATGCCAGGGCCTTCCCAAAGGCTCTCGATGCCACCGTAGGTCGTCTCACCGATGGCCACTTGGTATTCGTTCATATTGCCGACCACATTGTAGGTGTGTGCCACCTGCGGGATTTGACCGCGGAACATACCGCCATCCCAATCGTACACATCGAGCATAGCACCTGCAGGCCAGTCTTGGGCAGGATAGTGATAGAGTTCGCCATACAGCACATGACTGTCGGCAGCATAGGAAATCATGCAGGAGCCATCGGTTGAGGCACCTTTGGTGATGAGGAAATTAGTGCAGGCATTGGCTTTCCCGAAGGAAAAAATGAGGGCCAAAGCCAAGATTGCGGTGAATACTTTTTTCATAATGTTATTGATTAATTGTAATTTCAAAATGAGGGCACAAAGATAGTAAATTGTTGAATTGAAAATTAACTTCGTTGAATCTTCGATTTGTTTTAATTGTTTAATTGTTTGCATTCAATTGTTTTTCAAGACTATATCCGACAGCAAACGACAATAAACGACTACTGTCGACAACAAACATTTTTTCAACGGCTTTTTCTTGACAAAGGTGGTTTCTTTGCGGAGTGAAAAAATCGTTACACTATGGAAAAATCACAGCCAAAAAATGAAATGCCAGAGTTCATCAGAACAAATCTAATAGGCACCCACCACTATTTCTGCATTCCAACCAGCGATAGTGTTGATTATAGTGTCAGAAGAGCTATCATCCTGCAAGCATACGACATACTCCTTAATAAAAATGGAGGTAAATTGTCGGTACACAATGAGTTTCTTGGTACCAACATCGAGATTACCCGAAAAATCAGCAGGAAGAAAGCGTCCAATAATTCTGTAAGACATTGGCAGTCAACTTACGCCATCTTGAAAATTTTAGATGTGGTCAAATATGCAAATGCGGATGAAATCAAACATTTGCCAGCAAAGGCAGGTATGCAACAAAACAGTGGTTTCTCCTACATCATCCCCTTGGAATATACCTTCAGACATTCCACAAAACCCTATTTGAACTTTACGGTTGAACTGATTGTCGGTGAAATTCTTCTTGAGAAAGAAGGAAAGCGGCATGTCCAATATAGTGTCGAACTGATGGAAATGGCTATAAAGAAAGCCGAAAGCAGTTAACCCGACTTATTGTTTTGCAGATCTGCTCTCGGCTTATCTTTCTGCCTGCAAAATTACAACTTTTTCCGAAACCGAGACGAAAACCTTGAAAATTCACGTTCTTTTCTTGTTGTTCCGCCAATCGGAGTAGTATTTGAAGAAATCGTGATCCAGCAGATCGCAGATTTTGAGTAGCAGGTCGGTGTAAATACCTATTAGTTGACTAAACAACATTTTATCCGACAACAAACGACTACTGTCGACAACAAACGTTTGTTCAACGGCTTTGTTTTGGCGGGTTATGCATTTTTGCGGCAGAAAAAGAAAACACATTAGTCTATGACAAACAAGAAACCATTCAACAAAGAGAATTCAACCAAGATTACGTTTTCTGAATTAGTGGAACTTATCGGAACTAGTTGCGACTATAAGTTTTGTATTATTGATGAAAACATTGATGATGAACTGATCGAACTTGCCGCACAGCACAATATCGACCTAAAAGGATACAAACATGTCATTGAGACCTCAGGGATTCAACATTCTGAGAAACGGCATGGCAACAAAAGTGAAGACAGAATGCCTTTGTCATTGCAAGATTACCTACTAATACCTTATATCATTAGGAACAGGGATGAGGTTTCATTCTCTCCGTCTACAACGGCTTCACGTGAAAAAAACGTGATACTATATAAAAAGAGAATTGGCTATCAGTATGTATATGTTGATGAAATCAGGAATGGAAAAAACAAAAGCCTGGCTTTCAAGTCTTTTCGCAAACGGAAAACGGAAAGCCCCTCCGATGAGAGGGGCTAGTCTGTGTTATCACGGGGGGAACATGTCGAAACCCGCCCCTTACGTCTTGATAATCCACTGGTTTTTCAATCCGTTGCCGCGACCAACTGCCAGCAAAAATACAACAATTTTTCAAAACCCACTATAAAAATGAACAAAATTTCCTACTTTAGCACTATGAATGCAATCCAAAGCATGGCACAGCAAACTTTTGTCAACCAGAAACTTGACTTCGTTGAGGAATTGGTGCTCTTCACCGATTCGCACATCTTCCTTACGGGAAAGGCAGGCACGGGAAAGACCACCTTCCTGAAGAACCTGCCGCTGAAAACCTACAAACGTATGGTCGTGGTGGCTCCCACGGGTGTGGCCGCTATCAATGCGGGCGGACAGACCATCCACTCGTTCTTCCAGTTGCCTTTTGGACCGCAGATTCCAAGTGATTTTGAGGGCACTGCTTCCTATAGATTCCATCCCCACAACGCCTCTGCTAGGAATGACATAGGAAGCAGTGCTTTAAGACTAGCCGCGCAGTATCAGAAAATCAACAAGAAGAAAATCAACCTTATTCGTAGCCTCGACCTGCTCATCATTGATGAAATCAGTATGGTGCGCGCCGATGTCTTGGATGCAATGGATGCCGTGCTGCGTCGCGTGCGTCGCTCACAAAAGCCTTTTGGAGGCCTGCAACTGCTGATGATTGGCGATGTGCACCAACTCGCACCTGTAGCCAAGCCTGAGGAATGGGAAGTGTTGTCGCCCTATTATGACACACCCTATTTCTTCGGCAGCCAAGTGTTGAAAAAAGCCCCTTATGTCTGCGTGGAATTGGAGCACATCTACCGCCAGCACGATGAGGACTTCATCACCTTATTAAACAAGGTGCGCAACAACCGTATGGATGCCGAATGCGTGCGAGTGCTCAACAGCCGCTTCAAACCAGGCTTCGTGCCAAAAGACGAGGAAGGCTACATCACCCTGACCACCCACAACTACCAAGCCGACCAAATCAACGATTCGAAACTAGCTGCCATCAAAGAAAAGACGCTGACTTTCAAGGCCGAAGTCCACGGCACCTTCCCTGAGAACACCTACCCCACCAAGGAAGAGCTGGAGTTAAAAGTTGGTGCTCAGGTGATGTTTGTCAAAAACGACCCCACCCCTGAGAAGGCGTTCTTCAACGGTAAGATCGGACGGTTGGTGGGCTACGATGAAAAGGAAGGCACCGTCACCGTGGAAAGCGACGGAGAACGCATCACCGTTCCAAAGCTGAAGTGGCAGAATATGGAGTACGCCATCAATTCTGATAATCAGGATATTGAAGAAAAGGAAATAGGCAGTTTCTCACAAATCCCTTTGCGTCTGGCATGGGCAGTCACCATCCACAAGAGCCAAGGCCTCACTTTCGACAAGGTCATCGTTGATGCGGGACAAGCATTTGCCCACGGACAGGTCTATGTCGCCCTCAGCCGTTGCACCTCGTTGGAAGGCCTCGTGCTGAAGACGCGCATCAGCTCCAATGCCCTGGTCAACGATTTCTCTGTCAACCAGTTTGTTGAAATGCTTCCCGAGAAAGAGCCCACACAAGAGAAAGTCGACCAATTGCGCCACGAATACGAACTGGAGACCATGCTCGAACTCATCGACTTTGATGGCATCTACAAGGACTTTGGCAGGCTGATGAAGGTGATTTACGACAACGACACCCTCTTTGAGCACTCGTTGATCCAAGACCTTTCGCAGCGTCGCAACAAGATTCATGAGGAACTAAGTTCAGTCGGTATCAAATTCGAAGGCCAGATTCAGAAGCTGCATGAACAAGCGCCTTCATGCGAGCAAAACCCAGTTTTGCAAGAGCGTCTAATAAAAGGTGTGGCATATTTCGACGAGCATTTGAAAGCCATCGCCAAGGGTTTGTTCGACTTGCCCTTCAAGACCGACAACCAAGCCGTCAATGAGCAACTCACCGAAGCCTTGAAGTTGCTCAAAGAAGACATCTATCTGAAAGGATGCTGCTTGGAAGCTTGCAAAGAGGGTTTCACGGTCAAGGAATACCAAAAGACCAAGTCGGTGAAAGCCATCGAGGCAGAGAAAAACGGAAAGAAGAAGGTGGAAATCAAATTTGAGCCGAGCAAGAATGGCAGTCTTTATTCCATTTTGCTGTCTTGGCGTGCAGCACGAGCCGAAGCCGATGATGTGCCCCCTTCCAACATCGCACCTATCAAAACCCTCAAAACCATTGCGACCGATAAACCCGTCACCCTTTCAGAACTGAGGGCAACCGAAGGCATGGGCACCAAGCGCGTCAGGAATTATGGAGCCGAAATATTGGACATTGTGCTACGATTCATTGGCAAAGACCCTCAAACCACCGACATCGGAGATCTTTCTCAAGTGACCAAAAAGAGACAAATAGGCGACACCTATCGTATCACCAAAGAATTGTTTGACAATGGATTGTCGGTCGAGGCCATCGCCAAGGAAAGAGGTCTAGCCATCAGCACGATTCTCGGTCATTTGGTCCATTATGTGGAAGAAGGCACTCTCAAAGCCTCACAGATCCTTGAAAAAGAAAAATACAACGAGATTTTAGAGTACTTTGAGTCCACTTTCGACCCTCAAATCAACATTGCGCGAGAAGTGCTTGGCCCAGAATACCAATACGGTGAAATCAAGGCCGTACTGGTAGAACTACAACAAGAGCACTTCTTTGACAACCCTCCACAAGAAGAGGACTAATCCAAAGCGTGTCGAAGACACGCTACTATCACAAAGCAAGCGCAAAAAAAATGTAATCCAAAACACCAACACCTTGATTATCAGCATCAAATTATTGTAAAAGTTTGTAATGACACGTTTGTGCGTGAAAAAGATGGTTTTTATTCATACTTTTGCAGTGGAAAATCGGACAAACAAAGTGCCACCTGGTTTGAAGTTTTTCATGTCCAATATGTAAACTACTAATTCTGTTCTTAATGAAAAAAGTAATTCTTCTTGTTGTTGCAGTTATGGGTTTAGCCTTTGCGGCAAAGGCACAAAACAATGCCATAGGTGTGCGCCTTAGCGGTGGCAATCAATGGTATTGCGGAGAAATCTCTTATCAGCGAAGTTTAGGTGCCCCCCACCGCTTTGAGGCAGACCTTGGTTACAGGGTTGATGATTATTTTGACATAGGGTTTTTGTTTTTAACGGGCGTCTATCAATTGCATTTTGATATTTCTGCCGCTAAAAACCTTGGGTGGTATTTTGGTTTTGGTCCCAGATTAGAAATATTATACTATGATGGTCACTCCGGTTATGATAATCCAATTAACTTTGCAGGCGCGTTAGGTGTAGTGGGTCAGGTTGGTATGGACTATCATTTCAATGCCATCCCTCTCCAACTTGCATTGGACTTCCGTCCCTGCTTATATCTTGTCCCTACCACTGTATTCCGGTGGGCTGATTTCGGTTTAAGCATCCGATATAAATTTTAATTTCGGCACTTCAAGCCGAAAAATCGAAAAACCGCACAATGTTGCGGTTTTTATTATGTCAAGCAATAATCAAAAGTTTGTAATCAAGAATTGTAATCCATTGATTGTCAATATTTGACTTTTGTAAAAGTTTGTAATGGTCTATTCAGTTGTATTTTTCATCGAAATTTTGTAATACATTTGCACCGAAAAACGGAACACGCAATGAATTGTGAATCGGTGAAAATAAAAACAGGTATTTTGCTCCTCCTCGCGGCGGTTCTGCTCCTCCCCGCTTGCAACACCAAAAGCAAGTCGGAAAGGATGCAAGCCATAGTCGACAAGGTGCGCACCAAATACAAGGCCTACGAGGACATCAGCCAGGACGACCAAATCTTTGAGGCTTACGATTTCTTCGTGAAGCAAAAAGACTATGGAAACGCCACGCCTGCTGCCCTCTATAGCGGCTGTGTGCGCCAAGCCAAAAAGGAATATGAGTCGGCGATGAACTGCTACAAGGAAGCCGACCGCTATGGCCGCATGGCGGGCGACTCGGTCAGCGCGGCCTTCGCTCAATATTATATAGGTGACCTGCTCAACAACAATGGCAACGAAGCCGAAGCCATCACCAACTACAAAGCCGCGGCAGAATTGTGGGGCGACAGCCTCTCGCGCAAAGCCAAATGCCTCAATGCCGTGGCCATGATGAACATCGTCATCGACGAGTATGACAGTGCTTTTGTCTATCTCAACCAAGCCTTGCATTTGGCCCAAACCGCCGAAGACAAGATCACCGAAGCCTCGGTTTGGAACAACTATTCCGTTGCCTATCAGCTTCTTGACAAATACGACAACGCCAAAGAATGCTTGCGGAAAGCCTTACCCCTAACAGACCAAAAACGCCGCCCCATCGCCTTGCTCAACCTCGCCAAGGTGCATTTGGCATTAGACGAACGCGATTCGTTGGAATACTATAAGACACAGATGCTCAGCGCAATAGAGGAAACAGACATCAAACCAGAGACACAAGCTGCCGTATATGGATTTTTGATTAAGGATGCGCTTGCCGTGGGTGACTATGAAAGTGCCTATCAGTTTGAAAAACAGCACGAACAGGTGGCTTTGGACATCCTCGGCGACCAAACCCAAAGCTCCGTCCTCGAAATCCAGAAGAAATATGACTTTGAGGCACAGGCCAACCAACACAACCGCCAGATGCTCTCGCGGCAAAGACTCATCATCGTGCTGACCATCGTCTTGATTGCGGCCTTGGTTTTAGTCACCATATTGATTCTCAACGCATTGAAAAAGAAGCGCATCGAAGCTGAAATTAATGCGAACCTGCTGGAACTGAAGAAGCGCAACGCGCAACAACAGCAAGAGCAGACCGCAATGCAAGCACAATATGATGAACTGCAAAAACAGAACGCACAACAAAGTGAATTACAGGCAGCATTTGGCGACAAGCTGAAAGACGAATACCTGCAAAAATGCCACATCATCCGCTGCTTTGAAGTGCTTTCGCGCGACAGGAGCAACCCAATGGCTTTCAAGGACTTGGAGAAATCGCTCTTTGAGGGCGAAGACCATTGGGCGGGTTTCGAAGCCGCTTTCGAAGGGGTACATCCGGGCTTCATCGCTTTTGTGCATAAGCAATATCCCGACCTCAACGATATGGAGTTCCGCTACTGCCTGCTCTCGCATTTCAAGCTCTCACGGCAAGAATATGCTGACGTGCTCGGTTGCAGCATTTACAATGTCGACAAAATCCGCGCAAGCCTGAACACAAAAATGAAAAGTACTGCAATATGAAAAAAATATTATTAATCATCATCCCATTAACTTTCAGTTTTTTATGCATATCTTCATGCAACAAGGAACCGGAACTTTCCCACCAAGAGCTATCGTATCAAGAGTTGTTTTACCAAAACTACCTTGCTGGCAACGATGAAAAAAAGATTGATGTGAAAGGCTCACTCAGCAATGGTGACATGCGGTATCCTAACTTTGAGGCTTATCTTGTGGATAACACGCTCTATGTGTGTTTTTACGAAACCATTGAGAACTGCATGACGCTCCTTACCAACGATAACGGCGATGTGTTGTTTTCACGGAGGATGGAGAAACAGTATCCTGCGCCAGTAAGAATCTATATGGGCAACGAGCCTACTGGCACCTACCGTGTCTACATCACCAACGGCATTGATGAGGCAGAAGGCACGTTTCTATTTGAAAATCAACAATTAAATCCATAAACTATGAACAAGAAATTAATCATCTTAAGTTTGGCGTTAGCACTATGTCTGCCAACCTTGGCACAAAAAGAGGAGCAAACACAAGACTTCCGTCGCCACGAAATCAGCCTCGGCTACGGATTTCTTCCCGTGAGCAGCGAAAGCTTCCTGCCAAAAGTGTATTTCCCCTATTGGATTGACAAAGTAGGGGCCATTAGCGGTGCCTACACCTACTTTTTCAACCCACATGTCGGTGTGGGCGGCACCTATTCCTTTGACCCAAGGGAAATCGACTACAGGTATAACGGCCCGCTCACCAACAATCCTATGGTGGCCAATCTTTATGAATCGTGCCATAGCATAATGGGACATGTCAAATTCAACTGCATCAACAAGAAGCACTTTGTCCTCTACATCAAGGCCGACGCAGGTGTTTGCTTTTGGGGCTATCGGCTCAAGGAATACCAACCCGAATTGTTCGGTGTCAACTTGCCCGATCAACACTGCTGCTTCGCGTGGCAAACCGCTGCCGGCATCGAAGTGGGCAATGACCGCATCGCCGGTTTCGCCCAATGTGGCGTCGGCATGGAAGGAAATTTCAGCTTAGGAATCAGATACAAATTTAACAACAAAGCACAATGAAAAAGTTATTGATATTAGGCATGACGCTCCTTATGATGAGTTCATGCGTCAAGCACGCACAAGTCTATATGCTACTTTCCGAGGAAGAAGCAGCTGCCATCCCTTACCAAATGGGGCAGACCGTTAAATTCCTCAACCAAAACGGTGACACAGTGACCTATGAAGTCACTCGCGACGTCACCTATCCTTACAACGACGGACAATACATCAACGCCATCAACGGCGGTGACGTAACGCACCCCGAAAGATACAACTACAGTTGCTACGCCCGCACCGTGGTACTCACCACCGATGGACAACCGTACAACAACCGACTTTGTTTCACCATACGACCTGAAAAGGATTTCACTTTTTCTTTCAGTTTCGGTGACCAAGAATTCGATTTGGAAGGCAGTCTATACACCACCGGCCCTGGTACCATCAACGATGACAACTATGAATCCGTTCACCACCAAATTCTTTACAGCCAATACACCGGCGAGTTGATTTACGATTGGTATTACAATGAGGAGTTTGGTCTACTGTATTTCCAAAAAGGCGATTTCTCATTGACAAGAATACCATAACCACAATAAGCATGAAAACCAAGCACTTATCATTAATTACAATCTTGTTTGTCACCTTGATTACGGCTTCTTGCAGTAAGCCATACAATCCGGACAGCCTCATTGACGACAAAAACAAAATCGACATCAAAGGCTCGTTGTCCAACGGCGACATGCGCAGCCCGAACATTGAGGCATATATGGAAGGAAATACGGTCTGGGTTTATTTCTATGAAGATTTCGGTGACTGCACAATAAGCATTACCAGCAGAGACAGTTCCTTGGTTACTTGCGAAACCATCGGCACTTATGAAGATGCATCGTGGAGATACTTTATGGGTGACGAGCCGCTAAACCGCTATCATCTCGTCATCAACAACGGCACAGATGAAGCCGAAGGCTGGTTCTTCAACTTCAGGTTTGCCGCCGTTAGGCCAAAGCAGTAGATTCAAAATTCAAGATTTAAAGATTTAAAATTCAAAGAATTGTTTTATGAGAAAACTAACATTGTTATTTGGATTGCTACTTACATTAGGTAGCCTCCACGCCCAAGAAAAGGGTCAATTTGTGCTTCAAGCCGAAGCCAATGCCGGCATTTTGTTCTGCCATCCCTATCAAGGCACTTTCAATTCGATTGACCTTTTTGGATCAATTGGGCCTGTTTTCCGCTACCAAGTGGGGGAGCATTTGGGAATTGGCCTCGGAGCCAACTATTGCCTTCATGAGTGTTTCCAATACTTGCCTGTTTTTGCCGATGCGAAATATAGTTTCGGCACAGGAAAGACGCGGCCATACGCCGAAATCCGTGCAGGATATGCCATTAACTTGAAACACACCGCCCCTGGCCTTAATGGAGACCTTAACTGGTATTCGGTGGAAGGGTTCTATTCCCAACTCATTCTCGGCTGTTCCATCGGACATTCCGACCTTGGCATTGGCGGTCAACTTGTCAACATGAAAACATTTGTAAATGAATTGGTTGATGTCCTTCCTGGAGGCTGCTACGCCTTTAGCAAAAACCGTCTGCAACCTGCGGTGTTTCTGCAATATGCGTATAATTTTCATTTCAGGAAGTAAATAATTTAAATCCAAATAGTTATGAAAACCAAATTTATCATCCTCGGTTTGCTCATCGCCTTTGCGGTGCCTGCCTTCGCACAGCGCGACACCATCCGAAGCAACAAGAACGAGTTCAGCTTCGGCTACGGCGTGAAACCTTCAAGCAGTTTCCGTTATAGCCCAGGCCATCACTATTATCCATTGGAGGAACATATTGGTGCCATTTATGCTACCTACACACGCCGCCTCACCAAGGTCATCGGCATCGGAGCCACCTATTGCCTCGACCCACGCGTCTACACCTATTATGAAAAACCCAACACCAAAGAAGGCCTTATTTGCCGCCTTGGCGAGACGAGCCACACGCTCATGCTCCACCTCAAAATCAACTGGCTCAACACCAAGTATGTGAACCTCTACAGCAAAGTGGGGCAAGGCATCATGGCTTGGGGCTACAACCTCAAGGAGTACCGCCCCGACTTGTATCAAATCAACATGCCGTCCAACAAATTCATAGACAGGATTGACTACGCCTACCAGTTTGTTCCCATCGGGGTGGAAGTCGGCACAAAGCAATATGCTGGCTTCATCCAATGCGGCATTGGCATGGAAGGCATCATCAGCATCGGTTTTCGTTACGGACTAAAAGACAAGGAGTAAACGCCATGAAAAGACACTTGATATTTTGCATCGCCCTCGTGGCCGTGATGGCCTCTTGCGTGAAAGAGCCTCAAATCTACCGTCGCCTGACCGATGAAGAAGCGACCATCGTCCCTTATCAGATGGGGCAAACCATCCGAATGCTCAACCAAGACAGCGACACACTCTGCTTCACCGTTGTACACGACACCAGTTATGTAGCCTATAACTACGACGACTACCGTTATCACCCTTCCGAAAAAATGATTGGACCTCGTCCCTATTTCTACGCTCGTGAGGTGGTGCTTCAAAGTCCGCCCGAAGACAGCTGCCTGCTGCGTTGCATCGTGGCACCCGAGAAAGTGGTCACCGTCACTTACGAAAAGCTCCGCCTTTCCCAGGACAGAGATTTCTATTATTGGCATACCATTATAGGCCGCACCCTCCCCTTGAACGACCTGACCACCACCACCGTCACGATTGGGGAAACCACCTACGAGGATGTGCATGTCGACCAAGGGTCCTATATGGCAGACACCACCATGGTTTCCTATGCTTGGTACTACAGCGAACAACAAGGACTGATTGCGGCGAAACATGGCGACTACTCGCTGACACTGATACCATAATAAATAACAAATAAAATCGTTACTTTTGCACCGACAAAAGAACAAAATCAAATACCATTTAAAACATAATAAAATGAAAAAGACCATTTTAACCCTCGTCATGGCACTCTTCGCCATCACCATGTTTGCACAGAACGAAGAAAACAGCGTCCGCATCCCCAGCGGTTATCAAGGTTTCCTTGAATATGGCAACAATTGGACCGTGTTCGACAAAGAAATGCCCAATACCATCGGACTGACAACCACCCACGGTTTCTACTTCAACGGCCACATGTTTGCCGGTATCGGCATCGGTTTTGATGCTTGCAGCGATTTCGGCCTCTTCCCGATTTACGCCAATGTGCGTTATGTCTTCTCCAACAAGTCGGCAGTCAGCCCGTTCATGAGCCTGCGCTTGGGTTCCTACATCTCGGAACAAGTTGGTGCCTACGGCGACTTCGCCTTCGGCGTGCGTTTTGCCTCCAAGCGCGACTTCGCCATCAGTATGATGGTGGCCGCCACCTATTACGACAAGATGCGCTACAGTATTTGGGAAGACTACCAAAACGAAAATAACGAGTGGGTCGGCCACTACGTGGACAAGACCGTCAATCCGTCGAGTGTATCGTTGAGAATCGGCATCGAGTGGTAAAAGGACAAATCATTTTCAACAAAAAGTCGGGAGAGCCAAACGCTTTCCCGACTTTTTTGTTTGTCCATCTGGACTGCTTCCACCACGCTTCACTCGTGGCAGGCTCTACCTCGCAGTGACACAAAGCCCTGAAAGGGCGACCCGAATACACCCCGATATGGAATGTCGGGCCTGTAATTCTATCGATTAATCTTTTTCAAAAACCTCAAGATACTCCTTCCCTTCTGGCGTAATAGGCAAATCCTCTTCAGAAACAACCGTGAAAACATAAACAAGCTCCTTCTCGGTCTTGACTTCCCTGATATATTGACGCTTCAACTTTGGGTTCACTCCCGATAGGCCCAGCGTTTCCATCATCTTCCGCTTGAGCGTTTTCTCCGGTGTGTCGCCAAACGCCACATGCCACCAATAACGCCTCATGGTCTCGCCCTTGCCATTCATGACATGTAGATGCGCGACAGGGTGCAGCATCTTGTTCCCTTTGTGCAGCTCCACATACATGGCCCGTCCCAAAATATTGCCCCGCTCGTTGACAATGGGCAGGAATTCTGTGATATTCACTTCAGGCTCAAACTTGCGTGACTCATCCGATTTGACTGGCTCAGCTACGGTTTTATCCTCTACAATCGGCTGTGCCTGTGTCGTCGGCTCGGGTTGTTCTTCGATGATTCTTCGGGGGCGTCTCTCTATTGTTGTTGAGGTTTTGACGGGCTTGTCATTAATAATCCGAGTAAGTTCCATCGGCTCAAACGACACCTCCTCCACGGCTATCTTTTCCGAGCCTTTCAATTCAATGACATTTCCCGCCTTCTTCCCTATCAACAATTTGGCTATAGGAGATATAAATGAAATGAGGCCTTTGTTCACATCGGCTTCATCCACCCCCACAATCCGTACTACACGACCGTTGTACCGCACCCAAGCCCCAAAGCTCACCGTCTCCTTGTTGGATTTGGAAAGGTCGACCTCCACAGCACTGTTGATACGGTCAACGAGCAGCTTAATCGAAGCATCGATGAAGTTGACCATGATGTAGTTGTCACCCGCCTTGACGCGCTCCGCCTCAAGGTCCTTCAGCTCCTTTTTAAGTGCCTCGAGTCCTTCTTTCGTGACATAGTTGGGCACGCCTTCGGGCAAGTATGCCCGCATCGGCACCCTCGGAATCTCTTCCTGATCGCCTTCTTTGATGAAGCCTCTGCTCATCGGTATGCGTTTTCTTTCAGTATCATTTGACACGGGACGCGGGACTTCGGGACACGGGACAAGACCGAAGTCTCGTGTCTCGCGTCTCGCAGTCTCGCGTCCAATATACTAGCCTTTCTACTTATTTAATCACCAACTCCTTGATGATATTGTCGCACTTACCCACCTTCTCGATGCACCAAAGCAGGTAGCGGGCGTCCATACAGATGGTGCGCTGCACCTTGTTCTCGAAGCTGAGGTCACCGCTCATGGCCTCCCAGTTGCCGTCGAAAGCCAGACCGATGAGGTTGCCCTCACCGTCGATGACGGGATTGCCCGAGTTGCCACCCGTGATGTCGTTGGTGGTGATGAAGTTGACGACCAACTCACCCTTTTCATTGGCATAACGACCATAGTCACGGCGATTGGCGAGGTCGCGTACATCCTGCGGAATGTCGAACTCCCAGTTGCCGGGCACATACTTGGCCATCACACCGTCCATAGTGGTGTAGTAGTTGTAGTTGACGGCATCGGCGGCCTTGTAAGGCTCCACGGTGCCATAGGTCAGACGCATGGTGAAGTTGGCATCGGGATAGAAGTTGCGGTCGCTCTGCATCTCCATCAAGCCCTTCATGTAAAGGCGCTCGCCTTGGTTGCCGAGGTTTTGGGCCTCTTCATAGCGGGCATACAAGGTTTGGTATGACTCAATGATGTTCATTGCGAGAGCAAAGATTGGGTCTTTGTCCAAGGCTTTAGGCTTTTGCATCCACTTCTCCAGACGGGCTTGGTCGGTGAAGATGGACTTCTCGAAGGCTTTGGCCACATATTCGGTGAAATCGCCATCGTTCTCCATACCGATACGAAGGATTTCGCTCGGCATCAGGTTAGCCTGGTTGTTCTTGTAGAACAACGCCAGCAAGGCGGCGGTCACATCTTGGTCAAGAGGCATGCTGTAGTCCTTGAAGAAGGTCTCAACGGCAGGTTGCATCTTCTCGGCAGCAGCTTTGATGTCGGCTTTGTCGGCCTTGTCCTCAAACATCTTGTTGATGCGCATGAACCTGCGGCTGAAAGCGATGGCCTCGCCACCGTTCCAGCCCGCCTCGCGATGGTAGACAAACGACTTCTCGATCTCATCGAGAATGTCCCACTTCGCCTTGATGCCCGTGAAGATGTCGCCATATTCGGCCTTGCGCTTCGTGTCGGCGTTGACCCAGTTCATAAAGTCTTCTTCTTGGGCGAGGCGGCGCTCATACACATGGTTGCGTTTGAGCTGCTTCACCTGACCGATATAGTATTTCCAGTAGTTCGACACGCTGGCCTGCTTGGAGGCGTACATGATGAACACCTCCTGGTCGGCGTCCATGTGCTTGCGGTAGTTTTCGAGTTTGGTCGTGCGGCAGTCGATGATGGCAGGACCTTCATCGTTGATGACGTTCTTCACAGTGTAGGAAGTGGAATAACGGTCGGTCGAGCCGGGATAGCCAAGGATCATGGCATAGTCGCCAGGCTTCACGCCGCCGAGATTGATGGGAAGGTACCATTTGCTCTTCATCGGGATGTTGTCGGCGCTGTACTCGGCAGGGCTACCGTCGGGGGCGGTGTAAACGCGGAAGATGTTGAAGTCGCCCTTGTGACGCGGCCAAGTCCAGTTGTCGGTGTCGGCGCCAAACTTGCCAATGCCCCAAGGCGGGCAGCACACGAGGCGCACGTCCTTGTATTCATCATACTCGAAGAGAATGTACTGGTTGCCGCTATAGAAAGGCACAATCTCGACGCGCAAGTTGCGGTCACCTTTGCGTTCCTTGGTGAGTTCCTTGGAGTTCTTGGCGATGAGTTCGACTCGTTCTGCCTCAGAGGTCTGTGCCGTGACACCTTTCAGCACGGCTTCGGTCACGTCTTCCACCTTATTTAAAAAGAGGACGGAAAGACCCGCATTGGGCAGCTCTTCACCCTTGCTCTTGGCCCAGAAGCCGTCGGTGAGGTAGTCATGTTCGATGGATGAGTGTTTCTGCACATAGCTCAAGCCACAGTGGTGGTTGGTGAGCAGCAGGCCTTCGGGAGAGATGATCTCGCCCGTGCAGCCGCCACCGAATTGCACGATGGCATCCTTGATGCTGGGTTGGTTGAAGCTAAAAATTTGCTCGGCCGTGAGTTTGCAACCCATGGCTTGCATCTCGGCTAAGTTCTGGCCATTCAATGAATAAGGCAGCCACATGCCTTCGTCGGCGCGCGCCACTGTCAATGACAGCACTAAGGCTGCGATTAATGAGAATAGTTTTTTCATTGTGTTAAGTGTTCGATGATTTTTGCTATTGAGGATGCAAAGATAGAAAAAACACAACAAAAAACCCCTCCTGATGGGGAAAAAGGAGGGGAAAAACAATATAAAGATTATGAAAAAAATCCGACTTTATTTTTTCTCAATGCTCTTGCATCAAAAACTGATGCAAAGATAAGCATTATTTTTATTCACGGCACACTTTTGGACATTTTTTTGGAAAAAAATCCAATTTTTTATCCCATCAAGGGTACAAAACGCCCTTTCCCGTCCACGTTGGAGCCGTGATCACGCGCCAGCAATCACTGCTTGGCGGCCATGACCAGCTGACCTCTGTAGTATAGGTCGCCGTCCACGTAGTAAGCACGGTGCATCACATGCATGGTGCCAGTGGTAGGATCGATGGTCACGTTCGGGGTTTCAGCCTTGTAATGTGTTCTTCTCTTAGCGCCTCTGGTATGAGACTGTCTTCTTTTAGGATGTGCCATTTCTTTGTTATTTTAACTAGTTAATTACCAATTGTTATTTATCGTTCAATTTAATGTCTTTCAAAGCGGCCCAGCGTGGGTCGATGGTGTCGGCTTCTTCCTCTTCGGCGGGTGCTTCCTCCCGGTTGAGCATCTCAATCACAGCGGGGTTGCACTGGCCCTCGGGATGCACACGGTGCATCGGGATGGCGAGGATGATGTACTCGTACACCAATGGGCGGATGTCGAATTCGTTCAAATCGGGCGAAACGACAGCCACATCATCCGACTCTTCGGCATTCTCCGTTCCCAACTTGAGGAAGAAGTCCTGCTGGCTCTCGATAGGCTGATCGAACTCATCGGCGCAGCGGTCGCAAGGCACGCGCACGCTACCGTTGAGGTCGAAATGCAGCGTCAGCATGGTCTCCTGACGGTCGATGTCGACCTTGACAGACACCTTTCCTTGCTGAACTTCGGAGTAATCCATCCCTGCGAAGAAATCGTTATTGATCTCATACTCAAAGGAATGGCTTCCAAGGGCAAGGCCGCTGACCGGAATCAGGAATTCGTTCTTCTTTTCCATTCTGCCTAAAAATCGGGCTGCAAAAGTACGGAATTAATTTGAATGTGGAACATTTGAAGTGGATTTTTCGCAAAATTCACTATTTTTGCCTCAACAAACTCACTGATTATGACACGCATCGAACGCATCACAAACATGGAATCCCTCTTCGACAAGAGCGAGGAGGTCGTCAAACGACTGGAAGCCGCCCTCAAGGACTTCGCCGAGCTGGAACACGAAATCGCCAAGTTGGAGGCGTATTACAATTCGCCGCAGTGGCGCAAGGACTTCGAAGCCGACGAGGCCGGCAAATTGCCGAAGGACTTGAAGCGCGGCGTCTTAAGCGAGGACGGCATCTATGACTTGCTGTCTGATTATCAATGCCTGAAGGACCAGATTCGGATCATTGAATAGTTGACGGGACTTGATCCGCCATCTCCTACACTGCTAAAGGGCTACACCCTTGTCGTCGCTTCGCGTCATCGCGAGGCCTCATTCCGTGAAAACGGAAGAAGCGATCCATTTATGACAGATTTATGTTAGATTTGTTTCAAAAAACCATTGGAAAGCACGTCAATAACGCCTTGAGAGAAGAACTGCAAGGCATGGCAACTGTCGCAAAATTTGCGATAGTTCAAAATAAGGGCGGCCGCACAGTTTTACACGCGCAACATCACACAACAACTCGCCCTCGACCTGCAGCGCCACAATGCGCAATACCGTCCCATCGCCATCGATGTGTTCCAAAACGCCCACGACCGCTTCCTCTGCATCGACGACACGGTGTATCATATCGGCGCCTCGCTGAAGGACTTGGGGAAGAAATGGTTCGCTTTTAGCAGGATGGAGGTGAGGACGGGGGGGCTATTAGGAAAAATGTGAGAGATTGCGTTTTTTATTGGGAATATTGGAAATGGTTTCAGGAAAAATATCTATCTTTGCAAATTAATGGGTAATTATAATTTGTACGGTTGATAACTATTTGAAAATCATCATTATAAAACAAACAACATAGAAAGTTTCGACTTGGGGTTCAAACAAGAAAGGATGGACATTTGAAATCAATTGAATAATTGAAAAGAAAGATAGTAACAGAAAGATGTTGTATGGTATTGATATATTCAGTGGCGCAGGGGGTCTTAGCTTAGGAGCTGAGATGGCTGGAACATCTATTATGTTCGCTGTAGAAAAAGACAAATACGCAGCTGAAACATATCGTTATAACCATAACAATACTCCAATTGTTTGTGATGACATTCATAATATCGACCCCTTACAACATATAACTCCTATTGGTGCAGGCGACCAATTAATCGTTTTTGGCGGACCACCATGTCAAGGGTTTTCAACATCCAATACGGTAACCCGCAATATGCAAAATCCCAACAACAGCTTGTTTGAGGAATTTTTGAGATTCGTCTCTGTGCTTCAACCTGATTGGTTTTTGTTTGAAAATGTTGAAGGGTTTTACAGGTTTGAGAAGGGAGCCATTAGAAACAAGGTTAAACATTGCTTTGAAGAGCTAGGGTACACCGTGAACGATGCCATTGTAATTGCTTCCGATTATGGAGTGCCACAACACAGAAATCGTTTCATCATGGTTGGCAATCATAATGGCATCCTATTCCAATTCCCCGAGAAACACAAAAAAGTATATTCTGTAATAGATGCCATTGGAGATCTTCCAGAATTAACGAATGGTCAAATGGAGGATTCCTTGCCATATAGATGTTATGCAAAAGAAGCTAGCGAATATGCCCAATTGATGCGCCATGGTTCTAGAACTTCCAAACAAAACTATGTTTCAAAAAATGCCGACTATGTCATTGAACGCTATAAACACATCGGACAAGGAAAAAACTGGAAAGCAATCCCAGAAGAATTGATGCAAAACTATGCAAACAAAGCGAACTGCCATAGTGGAATATACAAAAGGCTAAACCCTAACGAACCTTCTGTTGTTATTTCCAATTACAGGAAGAACATGCTAATACACCCTTACCAAGACAGAGGTTTATCCGTTAGGGAAGCTGCTCGATTACAGAGTTTTCCCGACAAATTTATTTTTAAAGGTACTCTGATGCACATTCAGCAACAAATAGGAAATGCCGTACCGCCTTTGTTGGCAAAAGCAGTATTTGAGAAAATATTGGAATATGGAGAATGACAACACTTCATTATTGCATTTTAAGTTTGATGTCAGTACTTTCCGTTTACTGGGGAGGGAACTCATCACTGACAGGATTACAGCCTTATTTGAGCTGGTTAAGAACTGTTATGATGCCAATGCCGAGAATGTTCAATTGACCTTTGAAAACCTCAATCCCTTATGTCCAAGTAGCCGTATCATTATTGAAGACGATGGATTGGGTATGACATTCGAAGATATTCGAGACAAATGGATGGTCATCGGAACAAGTAGTAAAAGAAGAAGCAGGACTTCACCATCTCCATATAATCGAGTGGTGGCGGGGAAAAAAGGTGTTGGACGATTTGCTGTTGACAAACTAGGTGCCAAACTGGTCATGAAAACCAAGAAGAAAGACTCTTTAGTTTGGAATTGTCTAGAAACAGATTGGACCAAGTATTCAGATGAGGAGGAACGCCAATTATCCTTGGATTTCGAACAACACCCCGAACAGCAAAAACTGTTTACAGATATCGACAATAAGTATTGGACGGAACCTGGTGAGAAAGGCATCCAAGGAACAAGATTGGAAATCTCATCATTGAACGATGTTTGGCTTGAAAAAGATGTAATTCGTGCCTATAGAGAGCTTTCAAAGATTGTGAAACCGACTTTGGATGTACAGTACCCGTTTAACATTCAATTTCATGTGCCAGAATATAAAGAATTTGACGGCAAAATCGTCGAAAGTATAGTTTTAGCCAAAGCTACACTTTCATATATTCTCAAATATAGGTATGATGAGAGCGAAGAAAAGTATTATCAAGAATACCTCGACGAGGAAAAAGGCACTATTTCTGTAAAAGAAAAACCTGCAGAGATTTTTGGCCCCGTTGGTTTCACTATCTATTATTATGACCAAGAAGGAAAGAAAAATTTTACCAAGGAGGAACGAATAGATGGCATCAAAGTATATCGTGATGGCATTATTGCCACTCCTTTTGCTGAATACAAATCAAGTAGAGATGAACAAAAAGACCTTTTTGGCATTGACAAACGCCGTTGGTCTGGTTTTTTTGAAAAGCTGAGCACACGTGATATTCTTGGTTGGGTTGACATTAAAGACGAACTAAACCCAGAAATAAAAGACTCAACAAATAGACAAGACTTTGTTGACAACAAAGAGTGGACGGCTTTAAAAGAGTTTGTAATAAGTCAGATTCATCAAATCGAACTTTATCTGAAACACAAAAAAGAAACGAAGAAGAAAGAAAATGCAGAGAAGCTTAAGAAGACGGATAAAGAAATCGATGATATTAAGCTGAAGATTAAGAGGATAAAGAGCAACACCATATTAGCCTCTCCTGAAGTCGAATCAGAATTGGACGATTTGGCCTCCAGACTAGAGACCATCAAAGAAAATGTTTCCGCTTCGTCCAAAGATTATGAACAAATGGAGAAAGACATAAAGCAACAAGAAAACATAATGTTCAGCCTTGTGTCTTTGCAATCCTATGCCGGACAGATTTCACATATATTAAGGATTTCTATTGGCGTTATCAAACGTTCTGCTGAATTTGTTGCCAAGTGGGTGCCTTTAGGGAAAAACCAAGACAAATCTGTAAAACACGCCCATCGGGTTTTTGACGAAATGAACAATTTGTCGAAGGCAATGAACTTCATGCTGAGTTATGCAGAAGATGACTCAACTTTTGAGTATTTTAGTGTCAAAGAAGCCATTACAGAGTTATTTGAAGAGCGATACAAGTATTTGTTCGAGGAAGAGAGCATCCATACAGAGTGTATTGTTGAGGACGATTTTGAGTTGTTATACAACATAAAAGCTTTTCAAGACATGTTTGGCAATTTGATAGATAATTCGGTAAAAGCTATGCGCAATCTTTTGGACAAGAGAATCAGATGTGCGGCTTATAAAGAAGACGATAATTTTGTGGTTTTGTTTTCCGACAACGGACCAGGTGTCCCAGAAGAAAGACGCGATAGAATCTTTGATGTCTTTTATACTACAACAGCTGATTTAGGTGGGGCTGGCCTTGGCCTTTATATCGTGCGCACAAGATTGAAATCCATTAATGGAACCATCTCGCTTGAACCAAATGAGTTTAAACCTACAGGTGCCACATTCAAAATAGTTATTCCGTTAATTCATTAGAGCTATGGATGAAAAAATGAATATTACCATTGTCTATATTGATGATGATGAAAAGATGAAAAACGACGCCTTCCTCGATGATATCGAGACCGAAGTTGACGGCATAGAATATTTCGAAAGGCCCTCGGAAGGCTTGACATATATTAAAGATCATATCGACCAAAACATTGTTGTTATTCTTGATTGGAAGTTTAATAGTAGTTCATTACAAGGAGAAGACATCCTCAACGACATAGCCGAGATATCCACATTGGTGCCAGTAATTGTGTTTACCGGTGCAAGAATTGATGCCGTTGAAGCCAGCAAAATGTTTAAAGGTCACGCATTCAGCTGTGTTCCGAAGGATGCCACAACTGAGGCTTTAGTTGAAGCCATCAACAACGCGTATGATCGGATTCAGAACGACATTCGGTCTGTGATGGAAAAATGGATTTTGAAACAGGGGAATGAAAAACGGAACAAACCTTATATGCGTTCTGGCGATAAGGCTTATACATTAAATGACATTCTGGAATCCATTCGCAAACAAGATGAGTTTGGAAAAGAAACCACCCGAGGGATTTTAAGTCTTGCAACGGAGTTGTTCACCAATAATATGCGAGCAAAATGAAATTGAATGCGGTTGTTATTGCGGATGATGTTGCTGAAAACATAGGTGAGCTTTGTGTGATGCTGAAAAACTCTACAAACCAATTGCTGGAGCAGTTTGAGCAAGCAAGAAATGGCAGTGTTGAAGTTAATTGTTTCATCTATTGTCACGATACCATCAACAAACACAATTTATCCGAAAAGGTCTCACTCGTGAACACCAATACTTTCTTTTGTTGTTGGTATGGACATGGCTCCGACACATCTTTTAGTATGAATGGAGAAAAGATCGTGACCACGACTGATAATCATTATGTTTTTTCCAATGCCATAATCTATACCTTTTCTTGCATGAATGGTGGAACGCTTGCCGATGCTTTGATTAACAACAATGTTAGAGCTTTCGTTGGCTATAGTGGCAATGCCAACTGTCCTTATGGAATAGATAATGTGACATGCGACATTGCAATGTCATTTGTTTCATCTTTGCTTGACGGGAAAACCATTAACAATGCCGTTGAGGACTTGAGATTGTCATACGAAGACGCCATGTTTAACGAGGAGTTAGAGCCATTTCAAAGATCATGGTTTCAAGAAAACCGCGATGACATAATGATTAAAGGAGATGGTAGTTTAACTATCAATGATTTATTAGTTGAATTAAAATCGCATTAAGTACAACAACAAAAGGGTATATAACAACAATTTAGAATAAAAACAGCCACACTATGTTAACAGAACAAGAATTAGTTTATCAAATTGCCACAAGCAATGAAAATGCCATCTTAGATGACGATGTCATAAGCATAGACATCCCTCAATTTGAAGTGCGATCCATGATAATCCACAATGCATTAATCGATCGGTTAAACACGGGTGTTTTACGGCTTGAGGAAGTTGACTGGTCTTCTTTTATGGACAGTATCTTTGAAATAAATCATGGTCTTGATTTCATCAATAGAGTAAAAAACAAACAGCTAAAGACAAAAATCCTTAATTATTGGATTGACAATTATGATATAATTATTGGCAATGAATGGAGAAAATCTTTATGGACTTCCGAATGGAAAGATTTGTGTGTAAAACAGCTTTGCCATTATTAATGTTATCCGTGTCGTTTTTACGTTAACTGAACACAAAAAAAAATGACAAAGCTGATTTTAGAAAAAATAAAAGACAAAGTCAAGAAACTCTCTGGTGATGAGTCTTGTATTGAGGGCTACACGATGAATGTCAGCGCCCAATATAAGATTTTATACGAGCATTTTCGTCTTGCCAACATTGGTTTTGGAGTTCCTCATACATTTTGGCATTTAGGAGAATCCGTTTTCGATTTTTGGTTTTGCACATTACAAGCCAACAACTTAAAAGTTGTTTCTGAAGAGAAAGAAGTTCTACGTCAGGCCATAAACAAAGAAATGAGATGTGAACCAACGGATGAAAACATTAAGGTTCGCATTAACATTATGAAATTGTTGGGCAAAAAGTTTCATTTTATTGACTTGTTTGCTGGTATTGGAGGTTTTCATGTTGCAATGCATTACGTAGGTGGAAAGTGCGTCTTCGCTAGTGAATGGGACAAAAACGCAAGAGTCTCATACGAGGCTAATTATAAAGATGTTGAACCTGCGCTATTCAAAAAGGACAAAAAAGGTGAATACCTGTACTTTAACGAGGATATTAATGATGCCGACCCGACAAAGATTCCAAACTTTGATATTTGTTGTGGAGGTTTTCCTTGTCAGCCGTTTTCTGTTGCGGGCTTGAAAAAAGGTTTTGAAGACACACGAGGGACCTTGTTCTTCAACATCGCCAACATCGTTAAAGAGAAAATTCAAGCAGGTTATCCGCCAAGAGTTCTTTTTTTAGAAAATGTTCGCGGACTAAAAAACCACGATAAAGGAAACACCCTAAAGGTTATTCTTGCAACATTAAATGAATTAGGGTATGGGTATTCGTATGAAGTTTTGAACGCAAAGTATTTTGGTGTTCCCCAAAACCGAGAGCGTCTTTTCATCATTGCTTGGTATAAAGATTTAGTTAATGCAGATTCATTCAAATTCCCATACGGAATAGCACCTGATGGCTCAACCATCTATGAAAAAGAAAACTTGAAAGAAGGTACACTACCGACAAGGGTATCTGATATTTTTGAACCTTCAGATACAATAGATCCCTGTTTTACTATTAGTGATAGGATGTGGGAAGGACATAAAAACAGGAAGGAAAGGAACAAATTGAACGGGAAAGGTTTCGGCTATTCTTTGTTTAAAGGAGATAGCGTTTATACAAGTACCATTTCTGCTCGTTATTGGAAAGACGGCAGTGAAATCCTCATTGACCAATCCGAAAAAGGACTAAATCCAAGAACATTAACTCCTGTTGAGGCTGGCAGATTACAAGGGTATCGTATAATTGGAAATGGCTGGGAGCATCCAGAATGCGCTAATAATCAAAACAACAATGACTTAAATCCTGAATTTAAAATAGTAGTTTCTAAAAAAGAAGCATACCGCCAATTTGGAAATAGCGTTGCGGTACCCGTAATTAAAAAAATCGCAGAAGAAATAATAAAACAGTTACTATAATGGATACTTTATTGAACTTAAAAGACTTAGCAAGTGATTTGGTTAATAAATACCAATCAGTGTTTACAGGCGAAGAAATCCAACTCCCGATAGAATTCAAACAAAGAGTTAAAAGCATCAATAGTAACAGTATTGAATATCAAAAATACTCTGCTATTGTTTCAACTAAAGGAGTTCAAAAGGGGGTATTAAATATTTATCTCCCGAATCAATGGTTCTATATTGCTTCATTTTTTACCGCGTATTATAATGAGTTGCAAAAATATAAACAAATTGCGACAGTACTGTTTTCTTCAGACAGACTCAAAACATTGAAAGGAGGTTCTTTGACGACCACTGAAAAAAACACGCTCACCAATAGATTTAGTGCTGACAACTCTGGTCTAATAGAAAAGTTTGTAACAGATTATGATTGGTGGGGAGGTGGAAAAACCATTGACCGAGCAGATTTTTATGTATCTCCCATCTTGAATTATGCTAAATTAGTGAATGCCACCCAATCATATGTAGCGGATTTATGTGCATTTTTAGCAGAAAATGATGATTTGGTAAGCCTTTTATATAACACAATCAGTGAACAAGGAGATGTTTCAAGACAATCATTAACAATTA
>JAFRRE010000054.1 GCA_017428285.1 Bacteroidales bacterium
AATTGTTTGGGGATATTACATCAGGGTAGGATGGTTCCAGCAGCCATGTCATGCCAGCCTTTCTGCCCATGTCATCCCTGCGTTGGCATGTGGGGAGCATGGGATCTATGGGCAGAAAGTCAGTAGAGGTCTATGGCTGCGTCCTACAAGAATCCGCCCTTCTCAATATGAAAACCTGACATTGCATATCGGGGTGTGGTAGGGTCATCCCTTCGGGACCGAAGTATCACTACAACTTTGTATAAAAGACACGCTAGCCTTCCTCGAAATTTCTGTGAGGTTCAACAAAATTAGAAGTCTATTTTCCAAATGCTCTTAGCGCAGTTCCCCATTTGTTGTTGTCTTCTGTTTATGGCATCAGCATTCCACTCAGAATAATCCTCAGGAATCGATTTCGTGGTTTCAAAAGCAGACTGGCTAAAAACCTCTTTTTTGTCAGAATAAGGTTTGTTTTCCAAATCTCTATTGTATGCTTTTTCAAGCAAACAAAGATTTCCCAATCGATAAATCAGTGAATCAAATTCATAATTGTTATCACCCCACTCTTCACCTGGGTTTTGAGGCAGTATATGCTCTACCGTATCAGTTTCACTATTAAAATTCACATCTCTTGAACCGCCTTTAAACCTCTCATATTTGCCCAAAATATAACGGACAATTTTGTTGTTCCTCGAATTTTCAATAAAACTCTTATGGTTGAAAATTGGCAAAAACTCATTATCGTCCACATAAACATCTTTCAACAATACGCGAGAGTAATTCTTATCAGCAGAGATCCGAATAGCGATGGTATTGTAAACGCGTTCAATGTCATTAGGATTCTTAGCACAAATCACGCTATAGCGGAATCCGATAACGATCACATCATTCAGTAATCTTCCAAACGTGCCGAAATCCAAAGTCTTATATGCAGCCATCAATAAAGAATAAGGCTGTTTCAAGTTAAACAGGTTCAGCAATTCAATATTCTCAGCTATGTCTCTATTGCCATGCCACAATTCGTCATTAGCATTTCGCAAAGCCATATACACATCACTATAGCCCATCATTTCGTTGATCAGAGCAAAAACCTCAGAATCGGTCTTTATCTTGTCACGGATAGCTTTAAACAAATCACTGGATCTTACAGTCTTGTTCTTTGAGTTCCAATAATAACGGATGAAATCTGGCAGTTTTTCCGCTTGTATGTTTTTGGTAAGCGACGACCATTTCTCTTCCAGCGTCAATATCCTATCGGGATGTGATGACGTATTGTCCACCAACGAAAACAGATAATTCTTCAACAAGTCAGCTGACGACAACTGGACTCCGCGAGCATTCAATGTTTCAAAGACTTTAAAAGCATTCATTTCGTTGCTCACTCGAATAATGGTGAAATACAGGTTATCAACGATATAAGTAATAAACTCGGCATACTCTCGCCCAGATTGGAACTTGTTGATCAGCTGACGTTCATACCATTCAAAGCATTTCTTCATCAGCTTTTCTGTATATGAAGTATTGCGCAGTCTTAATTCGCCCAACTTGACAATGTACTCCTTGTAATACCCATCATTGTTCCGATTCAACACCAGGATATTGTCATATTCAAGGCTAACAGGATCGACATTGCCAATATATGTGTCTTTTAGGGTCTTTATGCGTTGTTCATTTTCCTCGACCTCAATTCCTTTGTCAATCAACCCTTGAATTGACTTGATGGCAGCTAGGATGATCATAGTTATGGTAGTAAACCTCTGCTGGCCATCAATTACCAAGCAGTCCTTACCGTTCAAAGTTTGCAACACCAAATAACCCATGTAGTGTTCTCCTTTCTCGGCAATCATACTTTCAATATCCTGCCATAGATCGTCCCACTGCTCCATATCCCAAGAATAATCTCTTTGGAACTTAGGAATAATATATTTTCCACCACTTCTGATAAGTGAACCGAAATGGTTTGTCGTTGAATCTTGGATACCAATCATATTTCTCTTCTATTTAGATATACGTTGCAAAAGTACTAATTATTCACAAATGCCTGTTTAAGAATTATAATTTTCAATTGTCCCACCAAAGATTAATGTTACCAATCTACATCTATGGTGAGCATGGTTTTCCAAAAGCATCCTATTATCCGAATGAGGTTGTAATGCCGCTGCAGCATGCCATGTCATACCAACGCTAGCCTGCGCGACGGCGGGTATCTATGGCTACGGCATACAAGAATCCGCCCTTCTCAATATGAAAACCCGACATTGCATATCGGGGTGTGGTAGGGACGTCCTTTGACTCCGTCGAATCTTCGATTTCAGGACTCTGATGCACTCATTCCCACGAAACGACAATGTCCTTGCCCCTTGCCGTCATGGCGGGCCCAGACCTGCGATCTCCTACACCGCAAGAGGGGCATTTTAAACGAGACTAATCCAACGGCTCTGGTGCATCTTCAGATTCATCGTCCTTTTCTTGTTTAGGGCGAGTCAGGTCTTTAAAGATGTCAAGGAATGAGTTCTTGTTATAGAAATAACCTTCATCTTCCTTTAGTTTTTCAGCCAACACCGATAGACCATAATTGATATACTCTTCCATCGTGAGCATCAGCATGTTCACCGTTTCGTTTACCGTCCGTTGGCCCTTGTCGAGGGCAATCCAATCAATGTCAGGGGTACGAGCCACCAACGACAGAAATATGTACTCCCTGAGTTTCGGATATGCCTTTCTCCCTTTCTTTGAATCCAAATTGCCCCAATACTGGATTGGCTGACCACAATCTTTTATGTCAACATAATCGCCAAAAGGCTTTTGCTTTTTTGAATACAAACCGATGAAATAGGCCATGATAAGCACTTCGTAGGCGGCTCCCAGTATTTTGCCCTTAGCGTCAGAGACGGCATTGGTTCCAACACCAAAATCAGCAAGCGGCTTAATCACTTCGGTTTCATAGTGTTTTTCGTATGACGGGGTTTTTCTTCCCCACACATCGAAAATGTCTTCACGATATTTGTTGTTGCTACTAATTGGCATGGCTTTGGATTTAGATGGATTCAACATAGGTTTGAATGGTGGACAGGTCTTTTTCATCAAAAGGCCGTGCTTTTTCGATTCGGTATTTCTTTGCGTCAATCTCACTTAGACGCAGTCTGTCCAAAGTAGAATTACCTTCGGAGTCTTCAACGAGGAAACTCTTGGTGACGATTATGGTCTGTTTGTTAATTCCAGCAATCACACCAAAAAAGTCGCTTTCCTTTGCCGCCGTAAACGATGACGTAGGAGCATCGAAGATTAGAGGATAATCGTTTTCGTGTTTGACGGTAGTCAATTTGGCCACCGCAAACAGCAACGACATGTACATAGTAGTCTTCAAGGCTGTGTTGGCATTGTATATGCGTGAGCCGTCTGCATCAATCAAAATAATCTCAGCGCTTGAATTGGGCTTTTCGACGATTTGCGCATAGCCTCTGAAATCGCCTTTATTCAAGAGTCCAAGGTACTCATTGGTTACCTCTTCAAGTTGATCCAAGAAATCTCTCTTGTTCTTTTTCTTGGCTGATACAAACGAATCAAGTATTCTCCTGATGGCTTGGCTTGTCCTACTGTACATTGCGGCAGAAGAGTCTTCTGAAATCTTAGAAAATTGCTCTTGATAACCCTCCAGTGTTTCGGCATGCTTCTTGATTTGAGCTTCCAAGAAATCCGAACGACGTTCAGCATCAGACCTTGCTTTCCACCATTCTGATATTTTGTTGTATGCTGAGACAAGATCTTCTTCCGAAAGACCGTCTGTTTGGGCAAGAATGCGTTTCTTCTTCTCTTCTTCTTGTTCGATATTATACGAAATCCTGTCTATTGTCTCATGTTTCTTTAGATTATCTCTTATTGCATTATCAATAAAATCATTCAACCTATTCAGGAACTTCATATTGTTGTGAAGAATTGAATATCTGTCATACAGTTCCTTTATGTAAGCGTTTTTGAACAACGGTTCCACCTCAACCTCTTTTTCTTCCTCACTTTCCAAGGAGGCCAAATAGTCTTCGAGACGCTTTTTCATGAAAAGATAAGGTTCGGATCCTTTAGGTGCCGGCCGTCCGCAAACTTTACAAAACTCCTCGTCCAACATCTCCCGCATGGTATTCTCATCGGGAATGTCAATCGCCAAAGGAACATGGCCATGGCTTAAATCCCTGTTGATTTGAGCAACAATCTTCTTGGCACCAATTTCCTGGTCGTACTTGCTTTGCTGCTTCCGCTGTTCTTTATCAAGACCACCAACCAAATCCCGGTATTCCTCAGCGATTGGCTCGTAGCCCATAAGTATCCACATATCATCCAACAAACGGAAGGTGTAGTTCTCATTGAGCTCTTTTTGCGCCTGCTCTTTTTGTGCTTTTAGGTTTGTCAGTCTTGAATTGGTATCAACCAATAAACTTGACGCCTCTTTATTTTTCTCGATTTCCTCAAGCCATGTTTGAAAATTGACGGCTTCATTACGTTTGTTCTGCAACTCTGTTTCCAATTCACCGATTTTCCTTTCTTCTCCAGTGATTAGGCTTCGCAAGCGTTGCGCCTCGCTTGAGTTTTTCCTGTCGGCTCTTATGGCATTGTCTGTAGCTTTTTCCGCCCAAGTTTTAGCATTTTCCATGAAAAGCAGATATGGGTCGAAATCACGAATCTGACTGAACGTTTCAACAAGATAGCTCATCGCATCATCATTCTTGAAAATGTCCAAATTCTGTTCGCCCTTAAATAGGCAGTATTTCCTGATAGATGGAGCAAAATCACGATCAAATTGGCGAATTGCAGCCGCTCCATTTTCCATATCTTTCTCCACTCCTTTTTGGATGTACAAATCGTATGCAAAATTGGATGTGGAGATTTCCCCGCTTAAGCTTTTTGTAAACTTAAAAGACTTTTGAATTAGCCTTTCGCTACCGTCATTGACGTATGTCATTGAGACTCTGACATAGGCTGATTCCGAATCCATGAGTTCGGAGATTTTCTTCTTGGAAATATATTTGTTGTCGGCCTTTGGCAAAGAACCAACGGTATCAAACAGCCATTCGACAGCCTCGAACAAAGTTGTCTTTCCATCACCGTTTGCACCTATGATCAGGGTCAGGCCATTGCCAATATCAATGGAGTTTTCTCCGTAATAACTCCTGAAATTTTCTATAGTTAGATTCTTGATAATCATGCCAAAAGATTGTCATTAAGATACTTGAAAACAGTTTGGTAAACACGCTTTTGTTCGCTTGGGTCATCGGAGCCATTTAACTCAACGATGATTTTGGCGACGGCTGAAACGATTGCATTGCTAGAGTTAATCGCTTCATATACACCTTCATCATAGTCTTTTCGGGTGTATTCATATAGTTCTTGTAACTTGGGGTCATCTAAGACCATTTGTAACATTTTGTCTTTCTGTGTCATACTATATGATCATTATTATACATATTCAAACCATAATGCTCCATAACCGATTTCAACTCAAGTTGGGAATACGATGGGTTTTCAGAGAGCAATGAGAAATTCTTAACGCGCATCAGTTCTCCTTTTAATAACGCCCGTTCCATCCTAAAACTATCAGAGCCTGGATTCACTTCGGGAGCGACAACAAGGTCGTGTATTTCGGCCATGAATTTGTCTGGGTGCTTTCGCAAGATACGACCTCTACGTTGGATGAATTGTCGCGGGTTGCCCGTGCTTGCACAAAAGATGGCCAATTCACTTCTTGGGACATCAACACCTTCATCAAGACATTTCATGGAAGTTAATACTTGCAGTTTACCTGAAGCAAAATCACTCAATACTTTGTCTCGGTTTTTCTGTCCTGAGACAAACTTTTTAACCGTGATAAACTTGTCCAATTTCATCACCGCTTCCGTATAATCGTCTATCAAGCGGTCAGAAACAATATCATCGGCCACTTGGTCTGCACTGTCGAAAACATCCGAATCGGCAATGTAATCGGGCTTGGTTCCTTCAGGAACATAGACAAGAGAGTATTTTAGGTTACCTTTCTTCTGGTATCGTTCATGGATGATTTGATTGAATGCCGTTAATTTGTTGGCTGCCTTATGAACAATACGCTTGCGAGCCAACAACATACTCATCAAAATATCATCTTTGTTTTCAAAAGAGTTAGTGTTGAAATTGAAATACTTAGAGATTTTCAACGACAATTCCACGTATTTTTGGAACTCATCATCGGTCAATCGAATCAGATGTGGATAGTAGAAGTAACGGCAAAGAACGCCATTCTCAATGGCTTCTTCCATCGAATACTCGTATGTATATTGTTTCTCAGCCCCAAAGAATCTAAACAGTTTCCTGTTTGTGTCATCATCAAACTGCCGCTCTGGAGTTGCCGATAGTCCTATGCGGCGCAGATACTTGATGTCGCCTATGCGTTTCATAATCGTTGGCGAACCCATATTGTGAGCTTCATCGGCAATCAATAAGACTTTTGACTTTTCAAAACCATTCAGAATATCAAAGACATTACCCCTTGTGAAAGATGCGTATGTGGAAATAATGATAAAGTTTTGCGAAGACTCTTTTGCTTTTTTGTACTCTTCAGCCATTTGAAGACGTTCTATCCTTGAGCGCCATTCAGAGTTTTTGGAGTAAACCTTGATGACATTGGAGAAATGGAATTTTTCACATTCCTGTTCCCATTGATTTACTAGGGTGATGGTAGGCACAAGAATGATAGCCTTATAATAACCATTCCGTTTGTATATCTCCAATAGGCAATTCAGCGAAGTAATGGTCTTACCCGTACCTGTCGCCATAGCGAAAAGCCCCTTTTGGTTGTTGGCTTTCCAGTTTTCAAAGGCTTGATTTTGATAGTCCCTGGGGCCTGTGGGGTATGGGAAACATGGTTCAACTTCTTGCTTTATAACACTTCCGCTCTTGCCAACCTTTTCTTTTTTCAACTTGTCAATAGCCGCAGTGACTCTTTGCTTGGCTTTTTCCAAGGCGCTTTTCACGGAAGTAGGCAAATCTTCCTCTTTAGTACGCCGATCTATCAGTTTGTATTCGTCTTCGAGCAACGAGGGCAAGGATTTGTCCTTGAAACCATCAACAAGTTGCGTCCTCACTTGGTCTGTCTTCATATAGACAACCGTTTCATCCATACCATCGAAGACCTTTTCAAAGTCTTCTTTAATGGCTCTTGCCTTTTCAGATTCAATGCTTCCATCCCATTCACATGACACGGTAAGGCTCTCAATATTATCAACCAACGCTGTCCGAGAGAAGTTGCATGAACCATCAAACGCCACATAGTCCTTTCCGTCGCCAAAAACGCCAGTTTTTGTGTGTGAAATACCAATGCCTTCTTTTGGTGCCACTATTTTCACTTCAAGTCTACTATTTCGAATGAGCCAAGAAAGACATTCAAAGAAATGTGCGTCACGTTCCGAGAGGGTGGATTTCAGCTTTTCCAAATCGTCAAGGTCAAAAAAGGGCAGGTTGTCTAACGTTCCATTGACAAAAGCGGCTTTGTCTTGTTCGGTCAAAATGTCGTTAATAATCAGCCTCATTCGCCCCCCGTTGTACAGAAAAGATGCAAAGCCATCGGCCAGTACATTGATTGCTGATGATGAGAAAAAGCCCAACATCAAATCAAACTGGGTTGAATTACATAGGCATTCCGAAAAGAAACCTACTGGTTCCCATTGGGAGCGCGATTTGTAGCGGCGGTGTGGCGGATATGGGATTTCTTTGAGCACTTTATAAGGTAATTGAGTTTATGCGTTGTCTTGCTTCTTGAGCATCTATATTATAGACGGTCGCATACTTGTTAATCATTTGACTTTTCTCTTTTTCCGTCAAAACACTAGCGTCAATCATATGCAATAACAAATAATAAACTAATGATTGGTTTCTCATCAGCATTCTATTAGTACGAGGATTCCACAGAATCATATCCCACATATCTGAGTGGACATTGCGATCCAAATTTGAATAACCTCTAATTATCTCATCATAAGTCTTTTGCGAACTCAATTTTATTCTTGCAACAGCTTCAACAAACGGCAATAAACCTATTGGACGGAAAAACAAGTTCCCACCATTTTCAGTAGAACGCAGTTCTTCTGCTGGATTATTTGAATTATCATTTTTGTAATCTCTAATCTCCTCAAACGTTAATTGCATACAATCCCAAAATCCTGTTAACAACCGATTGAATTCATTTATTATTTCATCCGACGGTCTATACTTTAAAGTATCATTTAATTGGGTTTTATTGTAATTTTTTTGCTCTTTTTGACAAATGTAAGTTCTGTAAATAGCTTTATGACAATCATATAGGGTCATTAATGAAGTAAAAGCTTCTTTGTCTGATTGTGGCATAGACTTACTATTACTTATTTTTATTCTATTACACATAAACAAAGAATAAGTTTCCAACAATTCTCGAGTCACAATTGCAACAATATCATCTTCATCTAGAGCTATGATGTCGCCCAACCTAACAGGCTTTATATATCTATTAAGTGTTGAAAAAATTCTTCTTGATTTTTCCATTCCTTCTGGTGTGTTTTGATGACCAATTAGCATAACGCTAATAGTTTCTTTCCCTAATTCTTCATTTTCCGATACAGCCGCCCTTATTCCCTCTACTCTATGTTGACCATCGACTGGGAAAATCTTTTCTTGTCCTGTTAATTCCAACAATCCTACATTGTAATATGATTCTTCATCTATCTCAAAACGCACTTCTTTCCACATGGGATCACCGTCATAAATTGCAAGAACTAGACTATCAAAAAAACGATCTTCTCTTTTTAGGATATAATCCTTGATTTTAATATAATTATCCGTTAATGAACGCTGGATTTGTTCTTTTAAAGAATTTGCTGTATGTAACTCCCCATCTACTTTTTTCACCATTGTACTAATTTGTTTAAATGTCAAGGTAGTACAATAGAACACAGTGTTTCCTATTTTTCCTCTGATTGCTGGTATTTTTATTGCTTCCATACTCAAAATGCTTTTATTGGAGTTTTAACTTCTATTTTATTCGGAATGTCTTCGTTAAACGGTGGCAAAATAGCTCGTATCAACATCGCTTCGTTTGCTTTTATCTGTTCATTATTTACATCAGAATAATAACGATAATAAAGATACTCTTTCCAATGAGAGAACAGATGTTTTATTAGTTCCCTATCAGGTTTTAAATATTCCTTCGCTCTCTTCCTAATATTTTGATCATCTGTATATAATGCTCGGCCAATATAGACAATGTATTTTTCAACAAACGGCAACGAAATACCTTTGATGTAAAACATATAAACTCCACCTGTATCATTCGGAATCTTTTTTATTTCATCAGAAACATCATCATTCGTTGGGTTCATATACTTTATCTCGGCCGACCAGTTTTTCTCATGCCTAATTGGATTTGTAAAATCAATATTATCACGCCATCTTTGGGGTGTAGGATAATACTCAATCCTACACACCAAATCATCATCGTTAGTTGTAAAAGCTCTGTATCCACTCATTTTTCAACTATATAAAACAATTTGCACACATTACCTCATCCCCAAGAATATCAACAAGCGTAGTACCCTTGCTTTGCTTGCGGTTTTCTTCCTGGCGCTTAATTATATCAAGTTTAATTTGACGTACTCGCTCAGGCTTACACAGATCAGCAAGGCTTTCACCTTGATTCCACGTGTAACCGTCTTTCTCAAACTCCATCGCTTTTGCATAAAGGTCTGGATGTTGCTCATACAGCCAAATCCATTCGATTTTCTGTTGGAAAAAACAGAAATAGCAACCCGAACGACTGCGGCAATAGGTTCCTTTCTTACCATCCACTTCAAACGGAATCTCTTCATAATATGCAGGGACACCAACACCGCTCTCCCTCAAAATCCTAAAGATATCATCTTTCACAAGTACATCGGTATTGTCAAGTAATGGAAACTCTTCCAACTTACCTACAGGATAATCAGTTGTTTTTAGGTACTCGAATACAACATGATTGAACAACTTGACATCATAATCAAGCAATGCGTTCATCTTCTTTGAATAATAGAAAGCCTTAGACAAAGGTTTGCGAACAACCTCTATAATTTCTTCTTTTAGCATTCCATCAGGGCAAAGATTGTCATACAGAACTATCAACTGTTCCAAGTTATCATTATGCAAAACCTTGTTTATCACGTCAATGCTCCAAATATTTTTCCTAAATGGGAAAACTGCCTGAATATTCGGTTTTGAAGAAATATACCCGTCTCTATCCTCATCACCTCTAATACCAACATACGAAATAGCCAGATCATCACCAACATAACGCTCAAATTCTGCCAATTTCATCTTTTGAGTACACCATCGGGCTTGTGGCGAGGGCAAGAATCCGCCCATCGCTTTCAGGAAATGATGGAAGGGCGTTGGTTCAGGACTTCCCTGGGCAGCACGTAGCCGTTCTATTTTCCCCAAATAGGCTTCCAAACGATTGATAAGCGTCTCGGTCTCCGTCAACTCGCAGCCCGTATCTGAATTGTAGTACTCGATTTTTAATGTCGGGTACTTCTGCTTCAGATAGATGGCGAGTGCCGCGCTATCCTTTCCACCTGATATGCCTAATATATGTCGTACATTCATACCGTTTCTACGATTTCTTCTTTAATGGTATCCATTTGTTCTACGAACTTTTGAAATCCAAAATTGTATTGAGAAATACGTGGAATGTCTTTCCGCTTCATCTTCTTCAAAATCTCATGATACACCTTGACAACTTCTGGTGTATTCTTCTTGTCTTTGGAGATACCAATACCATCTTTTTGCAGTTTTTGATTCAAAATATAGATACAATTTGTGGTGGCACAACACTTCTTGTTATCATTCTCGTAGTAAAGAGGAAGCAGCCAGCACTCGGTTTCATCGAAGCAAACGGCAAACAGTATCTTGTTGGAAAATTTATTCCAAACATCCTCGCTGATGTCACGTTTCACACGGGCACATACTCTATCATATAGAACTGCATCGGCAACCTTCTGATGATTCTCGTCGTAAATATCCACATCATAATAGGGTTGGATACAGGCATCCGTATCAATCTGAACGACAAGATAATCATTTGCCACCATGATGTTATTGATAACATCGTCAGAACAATGGCTGAGAACTTGCGACCACCCTCCGCCATCGTCTTGTTTCTCTTGTCCGTGCGACAATTTGAGTGATGGCTGAATAGGATTCACTACCACATCGTCACCCAAATACCGGTTGATAATATAAGTAAGCATCTTTATCTCCGACACTCCTTCACAAATCAAAGCAATTGAAGCCATAGCTGTTTCCGTTTAGAAGTTATCAGGGAGTCCACCAATAAAGCCTTTCACCCATGCCTCGGAGAGAGGCATCGTCATATCATCCTTCAGAGTCACCCTGTTCGTCTTTGTATATCCGTCAATATTACGACGAACAACGAGTAAACGAACATCATCCTCAAAGAGATTCATTCCATCAAGTACCGCTGCATTATGGGTTGTAGCGATAATCTGTTTGTTGTGCTTTCGTGCCAATTCAATCAATCGGCGCGTTACTTCACGGCATAGCTTCGGATTGAATGCCGTGTCAATATTCTCAATGGCAAAGAAACGAGGCGTCTCATCGGATATGACAAGCGTGAGGTAGAAGAGCAGATACAAGAAACCCTCATTTGTGCTACGCTGGTCAAAGGCATTTATGGTATCAGCCAAGTAACTATCTTTGAGTTTTAGATTAAACTCCATAGACAATTGGCCAGAAGGGACCTCCATGTCGTCAAACCAATCAAGAACCTTGAGGTTTTCTTTAATCTCGTTGATGATCTCTATACCTTCAGGCTTTTGGGACAACTCTTTTATATATGCGAATAAGCCTTCACCATGACGGCCTAAAGGATAGGTACGGTTTGAATCGTCTGCTTTGCGGAGTTTGTTTTCTTCGAGGGAAAATATAAGGAACTTGTCTAGCGAAGCGTTTCCTACTTCATCTTTGATGCCACATTCCCATCGGGCAGGTTTGGCATTCTTGTTATAAACTATAGGATAATTGGCCACTATGTCACCGTCGAGTCTTATGGAGACCAATATTGTTTCGTCTTGTTTTTCAGTAAACGCTGGTGTCATCAAACGAGGTTCCACTACACGTATTCCCCTGTTGGCGAAATATTCATAATCCAACTTGTTGGAACTTGCCGCAGCACCCATGGCAATTCCTTCGAGGATATTCGACTTGCCGCAGCCATTTGCGCCTATCAGAAGATTAAATCTTCCTAGCGGCAAACTTACGTCCACTACAGACTTATAGTTTTTAATCGACACATTGTTAATCATATATTTTCTATTTTAATTTCTTGTTAAGTATAGCCAATAGCGTGCAAATATCAATATTGCTGTCACCAGAAAGAATGTTGTTGATATGTTCTTCCAATTCCAAAGCACGTTTTTTGTCTTTCTCGGGTAGAATATAAGTCTGTGTTCTAACATTGGTTCCTTTATTTGTCACCATATCAAACGAATAGGCATCACTCGTTTCTGAATCGGTCAACCGCTGCGAGATAGATGAATATTTTTCACACTCACGGAACAGATACACCAAATCATCTGCCAGTTTGTCTTCTTGTTCGTCACGAAGAGAGTCAAGACGTTGTTCCAAGATGGTGTAGCAAATTGATTGGTACCACTGTGTACGATTGTCATACTCGGTCATAACGTGATGGTAGAACTCGCGTTGCTTGTCTGTCAAAAGATAGGTTTTCACATGGGCAAGCCTTTCGCGCACTTCAACGACATACTCATTGTAATCGCAGGACTGCAAGCCGAATCCATCTACCAACCGTTCCTCAATACGGTCAATCAATCTTGAATAACAAGAACGTAGTTCACGGATGGCTCGCTGAATAATAATGCCATACTCTCGGATAAACTCCTCTTGTTTCAACTTTTCCTGATTGAAGCCTAAAGCCTCTGGTAGATCTTCAAAGAAAGCCTTTTCCGGGTCTTTTGCCTTAGCCAGCACATCGCGGAACTTCATTGTTGACGCATGGTCGAACTTGCGGGTGTATTTAGTGTAATCATCCAATCGGGCATAGAAAGAGAGGAATGGTTTAATGGTCTCTATGAAGCTATCCTTGGTGATATTAAACTCATCGCCAAGATTGATGAAACGACGGTACTGGTTAAAGAAACCTAACTTCACCCCATCTACGGCAAACTTCTTTACCTCGAAGTCCTGCGGATGTTTTTGCAACAAGTCGAAAAATTCCATATTCACCTCCGGCATAAACGCGCCTTTTGAGGCATCATAGAGGGCAAAGTCCTGCCTCTTAATAAACAAGTATGTGGGAATCCAAAAGTCCAAAAAGCCTTGTTTCAGTTTGTAAGGCTGAGTAGAAAGAATCTTTATCAGCTCTGAAATCTTACGGGCTTTGTTTTCTGTACTCTTAAGGAAATCTTCACAAGCAGTCCAGACAGAAAAGAACCCTTCATTTGCAGGAGCATCTGCAAACTCACCATCTTGATGTAACCCTGTGTTTTTCAATAGTGAGAAGTATATGGTCTTTTCTGGTGGAAACTTGTCTTCCGGAAATCCAAGATTCTCTTCAGTACTATGCTCAATGAGATAGGTCAAATAACTTTTTCTTGCAGCCGTAATGGTACCACTCAATTTATGCTTGTTGAACAGTTCATTGTTCATCACAGGTGTCTCGCTGTATATCTCATCACATACGCTTGACAACAATATGTTGAAATCACGATGAGACTCTACCTTCCGCTCTTCACCCTTGAATATCCAAACCACGCGATTCTTATAGGAGAAAAGATTGTCGCTAATAGCTTTGTTCAGCAAATTCTCTTCGTATTCTTTCAGTTTCTGAATTTCCTTGACAGCAACGAGGTCTTCTTTCTTGATAACCTTATCCGTCAGGTAGTTGTATTTCTTGATGTTATACAGATGGTCTATGATGTTGTCCGTATCAATGAAGAGGGCAAAAATCAAAGCATGTTCAGAATCAGCACTAAAATTTTTGATCTCTTCCAACGCATCTTTCCTTGTTGAAAATATCAGTTCTATATAACCATCAGTATCACCCTTAGGCACCAACTCCGTCGGTTCCTCAAACAGTTTGTAGTCAAAGAAACGGGGGGTGCCTTTTTGATAAAAATGGGCTTTCACAGGAGAAATACGGTGATTGAAGAATACGGTTAGTTCATCCACAAAAGCAACAGGTCGTGAAACCATCAACCCTGCCTCGCGAATCTCAGCCTCAAGGTCTACATCCGTACCTTCAAACAGCATCACACGGTCTTTATAGGCAGCATAGCGAATAATCTTCTTGCTTTCCAGCTTTTCTATTATGTTCTTTGCATCAGGAATATCCATTGCGAGAGTCGCATATTCCGCAAGCGACTCTTTGGACAATCGGAACCCAGCGACACCAAAAAGATTGAGCAATCCAATTGCTTTGATGATGTTGATGGCATAAAGCATTTGTTCCTCAGAATCCCAACTCTGTCCTTCCACTCTTTCGATGGAAATCTGCATAGAGCTCCAACTCATTGAGTCGGCATTGGCATCTTTCAAATAAGAATAGAAACTGTAATAGACGTAATCATATACTTTCTGAAGGTTGTATACCTGTTCATCGGTTGAGATCGTCCCTAGAGAAGCCAAGAACGTAAACAGAGAACGCTCATTCTGCCCATATCGTTGAATAGCTATCGTAATGGCGTATGCTGAGAATAAATCGAGCGGATAGAGTTGCTTCGCCGTATCAACGAGAAAGTCACTGGAAACATAGCCAGTACTTTTTGCCAGTTCATAAAGGGAAATTGCACAAGCGGGAACTTCATTATAATTGTTTCCTTGCATCTGCTTCGCTGCAAGATAAAGCAACTGCTCTATTGGTTCCACGAAAGTGATTTCCTTGAACCGTCCTTTTACTTTCTTCCACTCATTGACTTGCGTTTCAGTCAATCCCTTGGCATAGGCACTGAAGTTTTGATGCAAGGTGGTCAGCAATAGAATTTGGCGGGATGGAACATTCACAAACTCAGCCAATTTCTGAAGGAAATACAACTCCTTTTCAGGATTGTTCTTTGCAGCGTGTTCCAATACCTTACCAAATTCATCAATGACAATCAGCAAAAATTTTCCATGCTTCTGACTCTTATTGTAGTAGTTCTTAAGCTCATCAAGCACACTATTTGTTGTGTCCTCAGCATTCAGACTTCGGCGAAGGAGTGTTGACAACTCGGTGTAATCTCCTACAATGTTCATGATTTCGACATCAGAATTACCGAGAAGATTCTTAGCATCCAACAGATAAGGTGTTTTGCCTCGTCTTGTCAAATCTGATTCCAAAGCCAAAAGGAAACTTGACTTGCCCGTGCCGTATGAACCAATAATCGTAAAGGAATGGATCCCTGTATGAAAGTCATTCACAATGCTACTAATTGCTTTTTGGGCATTGGGTGTTACTATGTAATGAGCGCCCTCAGCAAAGCCGTTCTCTATATTAGCGGATAAACTAAACGTTCTTTTCATAGTAGTCATTTAAAACTTGTTCCTTATCCAAATCCTTAGTAAACTGTACCATGCGGATGCCGGCGTTGTCACTATAGGACATATATTCTGAGTAATCCTTCGCCAGTTGTTTCAGCATCTCGATAGTCTCATGGTCCTGCATGCAAAACGCAAGGCCAATCTCATCTTGAACGGTTTCGTAGGAAATGGTGTTGTCACCATCCCTTTCTTTCAGCCTCAACAGAGCATACATAAAGATTTCTTTCTGCACTTTTCTCTTACCTTCTATGTTGAAGTAATAACCTTTCCCTTCGGCATTTTGTCTGATAAGATCAAGGTCAATCAACATGGAGGAAAAGTCTTCATTCGATTGTGATTTACGTGGCAGGGCATAATTCTGAATCAATACGGCAACATCTTTCTTGACAGTATTTTCATTGAAGAGATTCTGCTTACCTGCCTCAATCATATCCAGTTTCACGTAGGTTACAACCTGATCACGTTCAAACTGTGTATGCCCCTTCTGATAATCACAGAAAAACAGATGATAAAGTGTTGATTCTTGACTGAAAACAAGAGTAAAATGTAGGAGCCAAAGCGTAGCTAAGTCTTCTATATATCGGTCTTTACCATTTTCTTCATTAAACAAATAGTCACCCAACTCAGTTCGCTGATTGCTCTCACAAATTCCGAAAGCTTTAAGCCAAAAGCGGATGGATGCCACCATATTCTTACCAACGCCCAAATGAACTACAGCATCCGGCCTGTTAAAATCCCTCCCCTGCACAACAAAATCGTATCCCTTCTTCAACCAAAGCGTCTTGCAAGGAAAAGATTCATGCCCAGAAAACACATATTTTGAATAACTCATTTACTATAAAATTAAAACTTGCAAATATAAAGAACTTTTCCGTTTCGGCAACAAAAATTCCTCCCCACAAGCCAAACAGCTCATTAAAAAGGCAGCCTCTTGGCATATTTATACCAGGCATTTCCTTCGCCCTTCTCTCGCCCTTCCTTCGCTCTAGCCATACTCAAAGGGTATGGTTGAGTATGCCAACACCTTGCCAACACCTTGCCTAGAGTATGCGAAAGCCTACCCTCTTCTTTCCTTATTGCCGAACAAAAGAGACAAGACCAGCAGCCATAGATGCCCTCTCTCGCACATGCCAACGTCGGCATGACATGGCTGCTGAGCCCAACGTGGGGATGACATGGGCAGAAAGGCTGGAATGACATGCCTGCTGGTCGTTGCCTACATCAGGACGACATGGCTGCTGAGCCTTGAATAAAAACGAGAAAATCCACCCACAATCCACCAAAAATCCGTATCTTTGAAGCCTGATTCACGACGACACGCCATGGCCAAAGAACAACATTACATAGACTTCGATGAATATATCCGGCAAGGGGAGCCCGAAAAGAGCAAACGCGCCGATGCATGGCGCGTGGCCATCGGACTACAGGCCGTGGACGGATTGACCACCTCTAACTATCTCAATGAGACCGCCCGCCGCAATATCGAAGGCGAGATCAATATTGACGAAGCACGTCAACTTGTCAAAACCTATTATCAGAAAAAGACAACACGCGAGCCCGATGACGATGAGAAGCAGGAAGCCGACGAAGTTTCAGGCAATATCTCGAAACTGCTCCAAACTGACGCATTCACCTATAGCGTGGCCGGATTCGCAGCCATTCATAAAGCCATCTTCGATGGGGTGTTCAAACACGCCGGCAGATTCCGCGACTATGACATCACAAAAAAGGAATGGGTACTTCGCGGTGACACTGTACAATACGCCCGTTGGCAGGACTTACGCATGACCCTCCAATATGACCTTGACCAAGAACGTCTATTCGATTATACTGACTTAAACAAGGATCAGATGGTGGAACATATCGCAAAGTTTGTCTCAGGCCTCTGGGAGATACACCCGTTTGGCGAAGGCAACACACGAACTACTGCCGTCTTTACCATCAAATACCTGCGGTCATTGGGATTCGATGTTAACAACGACCTGTTCGAACAGAATTCATGGTATTTCCGCAATGCCCTAGTTAGAGCCAACTATCGTAACCTGACCAAAGGCGTTAACTACGAACCCATTTTCCTTGTCAGATTCTTCCGCAACCTCTTGCTTGGCGATAACAACGTGCTGAAAAACAGATATATGATTATCAATCCTCCCGAGGAATGGAAAATGCCTGAAAACAGAGAATCACCCGACAAGCTACCCGACAAGTTACCCGACAAGTTCGATACTGATAATGACTATATCAAGAAATTAATCAAGGTCGTTGGAAATAATAAATTGTCTATAAGGGAAATACTAGATGCAATCGGCCTGAAAAACAGAGAGAGTTTCATGGAAGTCTACCTTAATCCCGCCATTTCCGAAGGTTTCGTCCGTCTGCTTTATCCCGACAAGCCGCGCCATCCCAGGCAAAAATATCTGCTGACGGCGAAAGGGCTTGCGCTCTATAAGGAAATAATCGGGTAACTTCAAGAGATTGACTTCGTCGAAATGCTCCGCATTCGGCGAAGCCAATCTTCGATTTCCGGATCAAGTCCGGAATGACTCTCAAGTGTGTAATGGTGGAATTATGAGGTTTCCGCTATGCGGGAATGGAGTTATTGTTATCAGGTACCACGCGGCGGCTTGAAACGTTTACGGGTCGTAAGCGTTACCTGCCGCCGCTGGTCACTCTACGTACTCCTCCATTCCCGAAGGGAATCTAATTTCTCAATTAAAATGCTTATCTTTGCCACCAAAATCCACCCACTATGAAACTCGCAGAAGCATTAAGCATCAGGAAAGACCTGCAAAAGCGCATCCAACAATTAGGACAGCGCATACAGAACAACGTGAAAGTGCAGGAGGGCGACATGCCTTCGGAAGAGCCTTTGGAGCTGATGAAGGAACTCGACGCCTGCCTCACGCAGCTCGAGGACCTCATCTGGCGCATCAACGCCACCAACATGCAGACCACCAATGCCCAGGGCGTCACCCTCACCCAACTCATGGCCCGCAAGGACGTGCTGACCATGCGCGTCAGCAACCTGCGCAGCATCTTCGACACCGCCTCGGCGGGACAAGACCGCTACTCGCGCTCGGAGATCAAGACGGTGACCGTGGTCGACGTGAAAGCCATCGGAAAGAAGGTGGACGAATGCTCCGCGCAGCTGCGCCAACTCGACATGGAGATACAATCACTCAACTTCCAGACCGAGCTGGTCTGAACCACAAGGCATCCGCATTTGTAGGGCGAACCGAACCCCCACCATTGATCGTTGCCCGGAGCCGGCAGCACCCGTTCACGATGAACAGCACGGCGCAGGCTCAGCACGTTGTCACCCGAATGCACGGCTTAGGCCGCACGGCGCACTACCGACCGGTTGACTATGGATGTCGGATGCCTTGTTTCTTTACTTTTGTAGGGTGGAGCCCCATCAATACTCCTCCTCGCGTTCTATGCCCATGAAGCCGAAGAGGCAGAGCAAGAGATAGAACGGTAACAACCCAAGAAGGCCGGAGATGATGCCGCCCTTCCAGGTGGGATTGTTCATGACCGAGCGGCCCATGGCTTTCAACACCATGATGCCCACAATGGCCGATGCCATCAATACTGTTGCAATGATTAACCACATAATGCTCAATTGTTTTTTAGGTTTGTCCATTGGGTTGCAATAATCGTACCAACTTTGTTGGCAAAAAAAGTTTGCCCCCAAACCCCAGACTAATACCTATACTCCCCCATCACCTCAAAACTCCTCCCCGGCATGGCACGCCAAATGACATTCTGGTAGTCCTTGTTGGTGAGGTTGTTGCAGCGCAACTCGATGCGGAATTTCTTGAGCTGTTTGCCGAGAGCGACATGATGCAGCACATACGAGGGCAGGTCGTAGGCGAAGAACTCCTGTTCATTATAAGAGGTGCTACGGCGCCCCGTCACCTCGACGGTATAGCTCAGGTTCCAGGTCTTCCATTGCGTGTTGAGGAATACATTGGCATGGTGGCGCGGGATGTAAATCAGCTGTTTGCCATTGGTGCCTTGGGCAACGGCTTTCTCGCTCTCATCGGTGGTGACGGTGAAGACATAATTGCCCGACAACGTGACCTTCCAATCCTCCTTGACAAAAGCCGCATCGATATGGTTCTCGATGCCACGTGCATAAACCTTGGACACGTTCTCGGGCACCCAGAATCGGTACGAGGTCGGCATCCATTGGATCCAGTTCTTCACGTTGGAGAAATAGCCGCCCGTGCGCAGGTCGAGCTTAAAAGGGCCTTTTTGCAGGCCATATTTCACGGCTAAGTCGACCGTGCGACCGTTCTCGGGCAAGAGGTCAGGGTTGCCGCCAGGATACCAATAAAGGTCGTTCAACGAGGGGTTGCGGTAGTTGTGGCTGTAGCCCAAGGTGAAACTCAAAGCTTTATAAAAGGGCATCTGATACGAGAAAGTGGCCGTCGGGAAAAGCCCCATGCCCTTGCCGTCGGCCCAGTCGTAGCGGGCGGTAAGGTTGAGTTGGGCACAATCGAAAGGCTCGCCGCTAATAGCCGCATAGGTCGACACCAGATTGCGGCGTTTCTGTCCCGTGTAGTTGTTGCTCCTCACCTGCTCGTTGTCCCATTGCAATTTGGCCTTCAGCGTCCAGCTCTGGTAAAGCTGTTGTTCCAGATTGGCGATTTGGTGCAGAATCAGGGCGTGGTTCTGTGAATTAATAAAGGTGACGGTGTCGTCGGTCACAGGGTTGCGCGTCAAAAGGAAATAGCGTTGGTTTTCCACGAAGGCCGCCGACTTCAACTGCAAGCTGCCTGTCTCCCAGAAGGTCTTGAAGGAAACAAAGTTGCGGGAGAAATTATCTCGCGTCCATTCCTCTGAGTTGAGGTTGAACACGTTGGGCATGATGGGCGGCAGGTTGCGGTTGTTCCATTGGTTCCACGACGACACGGAGATGACGCTCTTGCCCAACAGCACGCTCATCTCGGGCATCACGCCGTAGTCGACAAAGTCGGCATTGCGCTGTTTCATCGTCTCATGTGGTATGGTGGCCAAGTTCTCGTATTCAAAGTCATTGTCCGAGGAGTTGCGGTAGGCTTTCACGCGAAACGAGAACCGTTTGCCATAGTTGCCCACGGTGATGAAGCTGCCGAGGGTGTTGAAACTGCCATAGGTCTGTTTGAGGTCGAGGAGAAAGCCGTCGCCGAAGTGGTGCGTGTTGTCGATGTTGACTGCGCCGCCCAGGCCGCCGCTGTTGTTGGAGGTGCCACTGCCCCAGTTGAGGCTGACGTCATCGGCCAGAAACACGGGGATGGTGCTGAAGTCGACCTGTCCGAGGCTGGGCGCATTGAGTTGGAAGCCGTTCCAAAGCACCAAGGTGTGGCTGGCCGTCGTGCCACGAAACGAAGCCGTGGAAGTACCGCCCGGACCGTAGGTCTTGATAAATACAGGGCTATGCTGAATCAACAGATCCGAAAGGCTTGAGGTGCTTTTGGACTGCAGCACAAGGGTGTCGAGCTTACGGGCCACCAAAGGCTTCAAGGTCTCCACCGACTCTTTGTCGCCGATCACCTCGACGGATTGCAGCATAATAGTATCTTGGGCATGAAGCTGCGAAAGCATCATGCCCAAGAATATCAAGACAATAACTCTGAAATAGCGGTTCAAGGCTTCTTCACTTCCTTTTTAACGTCCTGCAACTTCACTTTATCCATCTTTTCTACCCCTTGAACCTTTTTGGCACCAGATTCCATTTTCAGCTCTTTTCCCTTCTTCAGATCCTTTTCTTTATCTTCCTGCGGCTTCTGCTTCTGAGCGTAGGTCTTCTCCTTACCTTGAAGCTTGCCGTTCTTGTATGAAGCCTCTTTCTTGAGGGAGCCGTCCTCATAGAAAGACTGTTGCAGCCCATTGAATTGGCCATCCGTATATTCGATGGTCATTTTCTTGACACCGCTCTCATAGAACCAAGTGGTCAGGCCATTGCGATAGCCCTCTTTGTATTCCGCCACCTCAAGGTTACCGCCCTTCTCATAGCAAAGCACCTGCTTGCCGTCCAGGACACCGTTTTTATAGGTGTTCATCTTCGAGAGGCGACCACCACGGAACCACTCACTGCATTGTCCTTCGAGCATATCATTCTTATATTCAGCCTTTTTCGTAATCGAACCCGTCTTATCGATCTCAATAAAAACGCCGTTTTTCTTACCGTTTTGGTAATTCACAATCTTCTTAGGCAAATAGGTGTTGTTGTTGAAATACTCAATCCATGTACCTTCTTTCTTTCCATTCACGACATTACCCTCGATGGTGCATTCACCGGCATTGGTCGTAAACATTCCGTTTTTGGCTTTAGAAACATCCACGCTTTCGATGGTTTGCGCGAACATAGGCATGGCAAACAAAGCCATTGCAATGATAATCAAAGTTTTACGCATTTCTCTTTTCTTTTAATGATTGGACAAAATTATAAAATTCACGGCAATTGGATGCAATTTTCATGCAAATTCTTCAAAATTCAGTTTTTTTTTCGGAATTTCGCGTCGTCAATCGCCTCTGGCTTTTGGCTCATGGCCTTTGGCAGCCACACAAAAAAAGATATGTTTTCTTCTTGTCATAAAGCTGCCAATAGCCAGTAGCCAATAGCCAGTGCCAAAGAAAATCCAATGAAAAAAATCGAAGTCAAAAACTTTAAGCTCTACACCACGGCGGTCATCAGCATCGAGTGGAAACAAGACCTGCTCAACGTCAACCTCGACCTCGCCATGATGCTCAAGATGATGCGCATGGAAGGCCTCACCGAAGCCGACATCGAGCGTTACAGCAAAAGCGGACAGCCTATCCCCTTCAAGAAGGTGACGCTCATCCTCTTCCAGGACGACAACAAGCCCGGACAATACTACACGGATGAGTCATTCTGCGAAGATGATGACCCGACGGTGTTTTATGTGGAAATCAAAGAATAACGTTTGTAGGGCTGTCACATTGTGGCAGCCGCTGTTTTCAACCCACAGCGGCTGCCGTAATACGACAGCCCTACAATCTGTTACCAATGCAATCTATCAATGCAATGATTTAATGTACTCATCAATCGCCTTGGCGGCTTTCTTGCCGGCGCCCATGGCGAGGATGACCGTGGCGGCACCACTCACTGCATCGCCACCGGCGAAGATGCCGGGACGTGAGGTCGTGCCCACCTCGTCGGCCACGATGCAACCCTTCTTGTTCAAGTCGAGGTTGCGGGTCGTGCTGCCAATCAGCGGGTTCGGCGAGGTACCGAGAGCCATGATGATCATGTCGACATCGAGGACAAACTCCGAGTCCTTGATCGGGACAGGGCTTCTGCGGCCAGAGGCATCGGGCTCACCCAGTTCGCATTTCACGCACTTGAAGCCTTTCACCCAGCCGTTTTCGTCGCCCAGCACCTCAACAGGAGCCGTCAGCAGGTCGAAGATGACACCTTCTTCCTTGGCATGGTGCACCTCCTCCACTCTCGCAGGCAGCTCGGCCTCGGAACGGCGGTATACGATATGCACCTCGGAACCGAGACGCAAAGCGGTACGAGCGGCATCCATAGCCACATTACCACCACCGACCACAGCGACTTTCTTACCCACAAAGTTCGGGGTCTGATAGCCTTCCTTATAAGCGAAGAGCAGATTGTTACGGGTCAGGAACTCGTTGGCTGAAACCACACCACAAAGGTTTTCGCCCGGCACGTTCATCATCATCGGGAAACCAGCACCCGAGCCGACAAAAACCGCTTCAAAGCCTTCACGCTTCATCAACTCGTCGATGGTGATGGTGCGACCGACAACCACGTCCTTTTCGAACTTGGCGCCCAACTTACGCACGCTTTCCACTTCTTTCTTCACTACCGTGTCCTTAGGCAGACGGAACGACGGGATGCCATACATCAGCACACCGCCCAATTCGTGCAAGGCCTCGAAGATGGTGACATCATAGCCCATCGACAACAAATCCTTGGCGCAGGTCAAGCCAGAAGGACCGCTACCGATGATGGCCACCTTATGACCGTTCGGGATGCTTTGGCTGCTGAAATGCAAGTCATGCTCGATGGCATAGTCGCCAACGAAACGCTCCAGCTTGCCGATGGCGATAGGCTCGAATTTCTTGCCCATCACGCAGGCGCCTTCGCACTGGGTCTCTTGCGGACACACACGACCGCAGACGGCCGGCAGTGCCGAGTCGCAGCTGATGACACCAGCAGCACCTTCGAAGTCGCCTTTTGCCACACGGGCGATGAAATCGGGAATATTGACGTTGACAGGGCAATGTGCCACGCATTGCGGGCTCTTGCAGTGCAGGCAACGCTGGGCCTCCATGATGGCCATGTCGGCTGAATAGCCCAAGCACACCTCGTCGAAGTTATGGGCGCGGACTTCGGGCTTCTGTTCCGGCACCGGGACACGTTTTTTCTTATCGAAGGTCTCTTCCGAGATGCCTCCGATATGGCACTTATGGCCTTCGGCTTTCTCCTCGGCTTGGAGCTGCTTGCGCGTCACCACATTATTATACATGGCTTGACGCTTCATGGCTTCGTCGAAGTCGACATCCTTACCCAGGAATTCGGGACCGTCAATGCAGGTGAACTTGGTCTTGCCGGCGATGCTCACACGGCAGGCACCACACATGCCCGTACCATCGACCATAATCGAGTTGAGCGACACCGTGCAGCGGATACCCAATTCCTCGCAGGTCTTGGTGGCAAACTTCATCATGATCATAGGACCAATAGCGACAGCCTCGTCATACTGCTTGCCACTGGCCACGAGTTGACGCAACACATCGGTCACCAAGCCCTTACGGCCCGTGGAGCCGTCGTCAGAAGTGACATACAAGTTACTGACCTCAGCCAATTCCTTTTCGAAGATGAGCAAATCCTTGGTACGTGCACCGATGATACAGTCGGCTGTGGCACCATGGTCGTTCAACCACTTCACCTGAGGATAGATGGGAGCGATACCCACACCGCCGCCGATGAAGACGAACGAACGCTTGCGCAGTTCTTCAGCCGTCATCGTGGCAAACTCTGAGGGCTTGCCCAAGGGGCCGACGATGTCGGCGAAGCGGTCGCCTTCCTTGTATTCAGCCATTTTCCTGGTGGATTCGCCAATGGCCTTGAACACGATGGTCACCGTTCCCCTGACACGATGGTAGTCGCTGATGGTCAACGGGATACGTTCCGAGTGATCTTCCATCTTGATGATAAGGAACTGACCCGGAAGAGCCGAATGGGCGATACGCGGTGCATAGACGTCCATGAGGTAGGTCTCGGCCGCGAAGGTTTCTTTGTGTATAATCTCGAACATAATGATATGGAATATGAGTTAGTTTTTGCGAGAAAATCATCTTGCAAATATAGTGATTTTATTAAATTTCAAAGAAAATCACACAAAATTGCACAAAAAAAGCCCCGAACAACTTCGGGGCTCCTTTGTTACATTAAGTCGGGATGAACTTATTCACCCATCAAAGCCTTCACTTCATCCATCATGTTCAGCTTCACGTAGATGGAACGCAGCACGTTCTTCACATCGTCGGAAGGCTGGGCATCGTAGGCTTGCTTCAGATACGGCAGACCCGTGCGAAGCAATTCGTTGCCTTGTTCAATCAGGCTGTTGTACTGATCCTGTTCCTTCTTTGAGAAACCGGTGATTTCGTTGGCCTGTTCGATGTACTTGTTGGCCATCGTGGTGTAAAGCACGCCGATGTTGTAGGTGGCATCGTAGTAGTCAGGCTTGACGCTGAGGGCTTGCTCGTAGTACTGACGGGCCTTGTCGGTGTCATAAAGACCTTCGTTGGACTCGTCACCGTAGATGGTGCCAAGCACGAAGAGCAGCTGAGCGTTATTGGGGTCGAGCTCAAGAAGCTTGGTAAGGTCTTGCACAGCTTCAGCGCCTTTACCTTCCTTCAGGTAGGCATTCACCTTTTCAAGAATCAGGTTGGCGTCGCTGGGATCCTTTTCCAGACCTGCATTGATCATGGCCATGGCTTGTTCGGCATTGCCCAGACCGTTGTAGCAAGCGGCAAGGTGACGGTAAACCTCAGCAGTTTCCGTTCCATTATTCTTCACCTCTGTGAAATAGGCCAAAGCCGTGTTGTAGTCTTCAGCTCTCAAAGCGGAAGTGGCGGCCAGGTTCAGCATCTCGTTGGCATCGGCACTACCAAGTGACTTGGCGATGTCGTAAGCTTTCTTGAACATAGGAGCAGCCTCGGCAAACTTACCGCTGTTGTAGTCATCGGCACCTTTAGTATAATAGGTGGTCATGACCGAACCCACACGCTGATAAATATCCATCTTATTCTGTTGATCCTCCATAAAATCGGGATTCTTCATGCAGTTCATCAGTGATTCGTAGATAATTTCCAAAGCGTTGGGAGCCTTGGCCATCAGAGCTTCATCACCCGATTGGAGGATGTTCTGGTAGATAGCGGCACGATACAACCAAGCCTGGGACTGGTCGTTGGGCTTCATGCCAAGGAATTGTTCGTGATTGACGCATTTCTCAATAGAAGCCATGGCCTTCTCATATTGGCCATTCTTGTTGTACATGAATGCATCGGTTCTGTCTTTCTTTTGGGCCATCATCACGTTGGCAGTGAGGGCGATGACCAGCAAAATCATTACTTTTTTCATTTTCTCAATTATTTAAAGTTTTACAATTTCGTTAAGGTTATTCTTTGTATAGCAATTATTGTTCCAAAGTGGTTTCGTCAGGGTTTTCTGACTCTTCAACCGGCCCTTCGACGGGCTCAGGGGCCTCGGTTCCATCGGGGGTCGGCGTTTCGACAGGCTCAACGGCCTCAACTTCTTCATCCTCATGCTCCACCTTGGTGACAGCAGCAATCTCATCGGTGCCGCGCAGGTCGATGAGCTTCACGCCCTGAGTGGCACGCCCCATCACACGCAGCTTGCTAACGGCCATGCGGATGACGATGCCCGACTTGTTGATGATCATCAGGTCTTCATCGTCGGTCACACCCTTGATGGCGATAAGGTCGCCCGTCTTGTCAGTGATGTTCAAGGTCTTCACGCCCTTCGCGCCACGGTTGGTGATGCGGTAGTCCTCAATGTCGGAACGCTTGCCGAAGCCCTTCTCGGACACGACCAGGACTGTCTGTTGCGGATCATTGATGCACACCATGCCAATGACTTCATCGTCGGGTGAGCCCAAGGTGATAGCCTTCACACCAGTGGCGGTACGGCCCATCGGGCGGACAGTCTGCTCGTTGAAGCGAACGGCCTTGCCCGAGCGGACAGCCATCAGCACCTCATCGTTGCCGCTGGTGAGGCAAGCCTCCAGCAGCTGGTCATCCTCACGGATGTTGACAGCGATGATGCCGTTTTGGCGAACATTCTTATAGGCAGCCAAGTTAGTCTTCTTGATAATGCCCTTCTTGGTGCAGAGGATGATGTAGTTGTTTTCAAGGTATTCCTCATCGCTCATGCTCTTCACGTTGAGGTAGGCCATCACCTTGTTGTCCTTGTCGAGCGGCAACAGGTTCTGGATGGCGCGGCCTTTGCTATTCTTACCTTCTTCAGGAATCTCGAAGGCTCTGAGTTTGTAGCACTTACCTTGTTCGGTGAAGAAGAGCAGATGGTTGTGGTTGGTAGCCGTGAAGATATGTTCGATGAAGTCGGTGTCGCGGGTGGCAGAGCCTTTCGAGCCCTTGCCGCCACGACTCTGCACGCGGTATTCGGTCAGCGGGGTGCGCTTGATGTAACCGAGGTGCGAGATGGTGATGACAACGGCGTCGTCGGCGATGATGTCTTCCATGCGGAACTCACCGGCGGCAGGCACGATTTGGGTGCGGCGCGCGTCGCCATATTTTTCTTTGATAACCAGCAGTTCATCCTTGATAATCTGGAACTGCAATTCCTCATTTTGTAGAATTTCGTGGAAATGTTTGATGCGTTCGTGAATCTCATCCAACTCATCCAAGATTTTCTTGATCTCTAGGCCAGCCAACTGACCGAGGCGGTAGGCCACGATTGCCGAGGCTTGCGGGTCATCGAAGCCGAACTTGTCCATGATGGCTTGTTTGGCCTCAGGCGTGCCGCCCTTACAAGCACGGATGGTGGCGATGATTTCGTCCACAATGTCGATGGCACGTGCCAGACCTTCCAAGATATGGGCGCGGTCTTCGGCTTTCTTCAGCTCGAAGCGGGTGCGACGCAGGATGATTTCGTGACGGTGGGCCACGAAATGCTCAATCAGCTGCTTGAGGTTCAAGGTATAGGGACGGCCATTGACTAAAGCCACATTGTTCACATTGAACGAGCTTTGGAGCGGGGTCATCAAATAGAGCTTGTTCAGCACCACATCGGGGTTGGCATCGCGCTTCAGCTCATACACCACACGGATACCTTTGCGGTCTGACTCGTCGCGGATGTCGGCCAGACCTTCCAGCTTTTTCTCGTTGACGAGGTCGGCGGTCTTCTTGATCATCTCGGCCTTGTTGACCTGATAAGGTATGGAGGTGGCGATGATGCGCTCATGGCCATTGTGTTCCTCGAAGTGGGTCTCGCCACGGAGGACAATGCGTCCCCTACCCGTCTCAAACGCCTCGCGCACACCTTCGTAGCCGTAGATGACGCCTGCCGTCGGGAAATCGGGGGCCTTGATGTATTGCATCAGCTCTTGCGTGGTGATTTCGCGATTGTCGATATAAGCGATGATGCCATCGACGCATTCGCTGAGGTTATGCGGCGCCATGTTGGTGGCCATACCCACAGCGATACCGTTGGTACCATTGACCAACAAGGTGGGAATCTGCGTAGGAAGCACGGTAGGCTCCTGCAACGAGTCGTCGAAGTTATTCTGGAAGTCGACGGTGTCCTTGTCGAGGTCGTCGAGCATTTCTTCTGCAATCTTCTGGAGACGTGCCTCGGTGTAACGCATGGCGGCGGGGCTATCGCCGTCGACCGAACCGAAGTTACCCTGGCCATCGACCAAAGGATAACGTAATGACCACGGTTGGGCCATACGCACCATGGCGTCGTAAACCGACGAGTCGCCGTGCGGGTGGTACTTACCGAGCACCTCACCGACAATACGGGCTGACTTCTTGTAGCCGCTGCGCGAGGTGACGCCCAATTCCTTCATGCCATACAGCACACGACGGTGCACGGGTTTCAAGCCGTCGCGCACGTCGGGCAGGGCACGCGAGATGATAACGGACATCGAATAGTCGATGTAGGCCGACTTCATCTGGTTCTCAAGATTGACTTTGATAATTTTTTCGCCTGAGAGTTCTTCAGGCATTTCTTCCTGATTTTCAGGATTGTTGATATTATTTTCATCCATTTTCGGGTGTTATTTTTCGCTTTTACAAATAAGGGTGCAAAGATAGGGAATTTTTGGATAGGTTCGGCAAAAACGGGCAAAAACTTAAGGTGACAAATGATCAACAAGCGGTCGCGGAACACTCAAAAATGGAATAAGTGGTCGTTTTTTTCCTCAAAAAAATGGAATAAGTGACATTTTTTAGGTCGAAAAAAATGGAATAAGTGACAAATTTTAGGTCAAAAAATATGGAATAAGTGACAAAAAACAGGCAAAAAATTATGGAATAAGTGACAAATTTCAAAAAAAGATGTATCTTTGCAGCGTGAAAAGAAACACATTCAACGAAGTCAAACACAAACTGTTGTCACCATGTTAAAGCGCAAATTTACAGGCCATTTGGAGCAATACCTCAAAGATAACCCTGATAAAATCCTATTGATTAATGGGGCCAGGCAGATCGGGAAGTCTTATATCATCCGTTATGTGGGCAAAAAAATGTTCCGCCATCTCGTCGAAATCAACCTCAAGGAAGATGCGGAAGGCGAGCGGGTCTTTGCCGAAGTGCACACCACTGCCGACCTGTATATGCGCCTCAGCAACTACCATGCGCGGCATTTGGGCGACAAGTCGGACACTTTGGTGTTTTTGGACGAAATCCAAAGCTATCCGCACCTGCTCACCATGCTCAAGTTCCTCAACCAAGAAGGGCGTTACCGCTTCATCGCCAGCGGCTCGCAGTTAGGTGTGGCATTGGCGCAAACGCCTTCGGTACCCATCGGCAGCGTCGAAACGCAACAGATGTATCCTCTTGACTTCGAGGAGTTTCTGTGGGCAACGGGCATCAGCGAGGAATGGATTGAGGAAATAAGGAGTCATTTCGAGCGCGAAGAGGCTTTGGACGAAAGCGTACACAACCTTTTGATGAAGCGTTTCCAATACTATCTGTTGGTCGGTGGCCTGCCCGAGGCCGTCAACCGGTATTTGGAAGACAGGAACATGATGCGCGTGAGGGCCGTCCACAAGGACATCCACGAGCTGTATCGCATCGATGCCTCGCAGTATGATGATGAGCACAAACTGAAGATCCGGCGTATCTACGACCTCATTCCCAGCCACTTGGAGAACCGCAAGAAACGTATTGTCTATAAGAACATCGAGAACAAGGTAGGCAAAGACTTTTCGGATTACGCCGACGAGTTCGAGTACCTGTCCAATTCGGGTGTGGCTTTGGAAGTGTTGGCCATCACCAATCCCAAGTTCCCGCTGATGGAGACAGAGCAGAAACGCCTTATCAAGCTGTATCTCAACGATGTAGGATTGCTCACCCATCTGCTTTACGGCCTCAATGTCAACGCCGTTTTGCAGGACATCCGCAGCATCAACCTTGGGACGGTGTATGAGTCGGTGGTGGCGCAAGAGCTTCACGCCCACGGCTTTCCGCTGCATTACTACGACAAAAAGCCGACGGGCGAGGTGGATTTCCTTGTCGACGATTACGGGCGGTTGAAGGTGTTGCCTGTGGAGGTCAAATCGGGGAAAAACTATACCGAGCACAGTGCCTTGAGCAAGTTCCTGAAAACGCCCGACCACGGCATCGACCGCGCCATTGTGTTTTCCAACGAGCGGCAGATCAAGCACAAAAACGGCGTGGTTTACATGCCCGTTTATTATTGCATGTTCTTGCAGTACCAGCCTACCGACGAGGCGTCGGTGGTTTTGCCGGAACTGGAAATGTTGAGTTGAAGCATTAAAAAAGCCGACATCGCTGCCGGCTTTTCATGTACAGTCAAGGACAATCCTTGTTATCTCACCACGGTTTTCTGCGTTCTGACATCATTGCCGTTGATGAGGCGCAAGACATAGATACCAGGTGTCATTCCGCTTGTAGAGACGCGATTCATCGCGTCTCCTTGAACGATGACGCGCCCCATCACATCCACCACCTGCAAGGTCTCTAAGCCTGTCGAAGAGCCGCCGTTGACGATAATGTTTCCTGCCGCGTCGACGTAGGCAAACGGTTCGTTGTCGTCGTTTGCGTCCCCGCAAACGGAAAACACAAGGCGGAAACGGCTGGCGTAGTCGGTCGTTTTGGCGTGGAAGGTGTAGGATGCTGTCCCCTGGATTGCTTCGTTCCTCGCAATGACGGGGGCCAGCAAGTCCACGTCCGTGCCAGTAAGGTTGTCAATCAGATGCAGATAACCAAAATCTGTGTTTTCAAGGTTCACAGAAATGGTGTAAGTGCCGTTTTTCGCGGCCTTGAAATTAACGGGGATTTCTGTCTGGTTTGCTTCGCTGTCGCTTGAAATGACAGTGACCACCGCATAATCCTTGCCGCCTTCGGTGGCATAGATTCTCGTGCCGTTCTCGCGCAGGGTGAATTTCTCCAAGGGTTCGCCTTCGTGCTTCACAACAAGGCGGTCGATGGTGAGGCCGTCTTGGAGCAGGTCGATGGTGAGGGTCGGCACTTCGACAAGCTCAGTGGCCTTCGATTCGCCTCTCGTTTGTGCGTTGAAGGTGATGGAAGCCCCGTCGCCCGTGGCCTTCACGAAGAAACCCTCGCCAGGCGTGAGCGGGTCGGTCTCGCTGATGGTGCTGACTATCAGATTGTCCTTGGTTCCGTTCATTCGGTAGACTTCCGTGGCCACATTCGTACCCGTGAACGTCGTCACGTTGTGTGCAAAGGGGTTGCCCACCAGGTTGAAGCCTTTCAGGGCATCGGCCTCGTAGCTCAACGGAATGGTCACCATTGCGTTGGCGGCATTCAAAGTGCCTTTCAGTCCGATGGTTTGGCTCGCGCTGTTGGCGTAGAGATAGCCTCTCGCGGCCTCCAGTTCGGTGAAGTTGTTCGCCGCGTTCTTTTGGTTTTTCCAATAGTGCGTCGGCTCGTCGTAATAATAAAGGTCGTAGTCGTTGGCCGTGAGGTTGTCCATTTCGTCGATGGTGCCGTTGTCAGCGAAGGAATGGCCGATGAGGTGCCAGCCGTTGTTCACGCCCGTTTCGGTGCTGTAGGCCGTGATGTTTTTCTTTATGGTGGCCGTCACGCCGTCGTTGTTGTGGTAGAGTTGTCCGCCGTCGGCGATGGTGAGGGTCGCGCCTGCATTAATGCTGATTTCTCCAGCATGGGCAACATAGTTGGCTGGGATGGTTGCATTGGCTGCAATCACCACATCGCTGCCGTCGGCGGGCACAACATTGCCGCTCCAGTTGGCGGCCACATCCCAGTTGCCGTCGGTGGTGAAGACATCGATGTTTTCCACGTTCCAGCCTTCGGGGATGCCGCTTGGGTCGTTCAAAGCCCAATCTTCCATGATAGCAGACTTAACGAAAGTGCCCGTTTCTGCGACACCCCATAACCAGTCGGAAGTGCAGTAGTCAGCCGAAATGTCGGTGGCGAGACATTTCACGTAGTTGAGCGAGGTGCAGCCCGAGAACATATCCGTATAGCAGCCCTCCGCCAAAGTAGCGGCTGGCAGGTCGGGAGCAGTTGTCAGGTTCGTGCAGTTCATGAACATGTCGGCATAGCAGGCTTCCGCCAATGTGGTTGCCGGCAGTGCAGGAGCGGTGGTGATACCTGTACCTGAAAACATCATGCAATAGCACCAATCGGCCAAAGTGGTGGCGGGAAGTTCCGTGGCCCTCGTAATCCCTCGACAACCATCAAACAATCCGTCATAGCAATTGGCGGTCAAAGTCGTGGCGGGCAGCACAATGTCCTTGGTCGGATGGTTCAAAATGGTGTTGTTGGGTTCATAGTCGCTGGTTTGGAAGAGGTGGAAGAATGTAAAAGGCTCGGTGAGCGTGGTGTTCGTGGCAAAGCCGTCCTTGTCAATCAAGCTCATCATATTGCCATAGACATAGACTGGGTTGGAAGGCTCGAAATGGAAGCCCACCCATGAGTCCTCCCCTTCATTACAGGTCCCGTTGTTGCCACGGAAACTGATGACATCATGGGCATCAAGGTCAATGGCTTCGCCCCATGTCACATCCGTCCATTCGGCATCATTCAATTTATATTGGATGGCCTCAAGCGTTGCGCCCTCATCCAAATTCACGGTGATTGTCCCCGCCTCCACCGCCTCAAATGTCAGAGGCGTTTCCATTATCAGCGTTTCAAGTTCGACCTTCGTGTAAATCACCGTGGTCACTTCCGAACTATACACTATACTAGTTTCGACGTGCTTTATTACTTGGTCATTCTCAACGGTGTACCAAACGTTGTTAGTGGCATCTGCACCGAGATGGGTTACGATACACTTCGGTGCGTCGATAATACTTTCAATGTCCTCTATCCTTTCTGCGGTTTTTGCGTCAAGGACTGCCTTGAAGCCTGCATCGAGGTCATACAGGTTGGAGTTGATGTCAGAAACGACCGATTTGTCGGCATAATACAGCGTTCCCACATACAGTGCGCTGCTCCAGTTTGCGTCCATAGCCGCCACGAGGTCTGGATTAGAGCAAAGAGCCAATCTTTCTTCTGGCAAATAAAAATAGGCATTAACTTTATACGCTTCGAGCAAGGCGGCATAATCACCATCGGCCATGCCGTTCAGGCCGTCAAGCAGGTTTTGTAATAGAGTATTGTTTAAAGTGATGTCACCCGAGTACAGGAATTTGATTTCCGACACGCCATCAACGACGACCTCGCCGACATAAACGGTGGAGGATTTGGTTAGTTCCTCGCTTGAAACAACGGTGTTGATTACATTACCCTGCGCCTTAGCCGTCATCGGCATCAAGGCCATCATGCACAACAATGCCGCGAGTGTCGCGAGTGTCCGTTTCCTTAAGAGAGGCAGGTAATTTTTACCCCCCCTATTTGTAAAAATCTTTTCATTTTTTTGTTTTTTATTGGTTATTTTGTTAATTATATTTTTCAACTTTAATGGCGGAATCCCTTGCCGTTGCAGTTTTCAGGCCAAGTCGGTTTCGCGCCGTAATGCGTGGCAAAATTAGGGAAAAAAGGAATACAGGATAACTTTTTTATGATTATTCCGAAGATTTCAGTAAAATTTGGAGTAGTATTCCGAAAATTCGTATCATACCTATTCCGACTATGAGGTAGATGCCGTTTTGGGCGACGCCGAGGTCGGTATCGAGATAAAATCCGTCGAAGAAGTGCAGTCGCGGCACCTTCATGGCCTGAAAGCCTTCAAGGAGGAACATCCCAATGTGCGCATGATTGTGGTTTCCCTCGACCCTATCCCCCGTCTGTTCAAGGAAGTGGAAGTGTGGCCCGCAAAGCAGTTTTTGGCACAACTTTGGGCGGGGAAAATTTACAAGTCCAAAACATAATGTATTATAACGTGAGTTCGATATAAGCAATCAAAAGAGCATCAATTGGTTATCGGAATAATGTTCGATTGATATTGCGGTTTTTTTAGGGAAGAAGCAATAGGCGGCGATAGCTGAGACGGCATTAACGATGAAGTTGTTGAAGGAGCGGTTCGTTTGTTTTTTGCACTACAAATATACGAAAAATATCGCTATGTTATTCTTTTTCAATCAATTATTTTATATCGAACTCACGTTATTTTAAACGAAAAGCCGACATTGCTGCCGGCTTTTCATCGTGTTTTCACAAAGTTCATCGTGTAACAGAGACCTTCTTCACGGCAACGCCGCTTGCAGTTTCAATCCTGACGAGGTAAAGCCCTACACCATGTTTGCTGAAATCGTATGTGAATTCATTGCCGCTAGTGTTGCCTTCATACACACATTGGCCAAGCATATTGCTAATGCTTATATGCTTGATGTTTTCGCCCCCAATACGAACAGGGCCATTGGTAGGATTGGGATATACGTTGACTTCAATACCCGTGATGTCTTCCAACCCTGTGCCAATTCTTACTCTTGCCTCCAACATTCTTGGGGCATTATGGTAGAAAGTGTAAAGCGTGTCTTGCGAAACTCTCACGTCATCTTCATACCACCCCAAGAATTGGTAACCATTGGCAGGCCGTGCCCTTACAATGGCTTCGCCCGACAAGCAAAGCGGAAGTTGCACCACTTCTGTCTCGCAATGCGCTGGATCATTTGAATCTACAAAAAGATGCCAAGTCGCAATAAACATTTTGTAATGACTGAAATCTTTCCAACCGTCCGCTAATCTATAGTCGCGTTCTTGCCCGCATGGCACATGAACGACCACTTTAGCGGTATCAATATTGGCAAACACATCATCGCCCAACGCGGGTGGGAAATTCCTCCAGCTTCTAATGGTTTTGAGACTGTCGCAACCAGCGAACGCCTCATCGCCGATGGAATTGACCTCATTGTGTAGCGTAATCTCATCGAAGGCTGCGTTTTTAAACAGATAAGCGGGAACATCATGCATGTTTTCACCCACCACCAATGTGCCGCTGCAACCTTCAAAAGGAGGTACCTCAGCCCAATCGTTGGTGAAGTCAAAATATTGATCTTCAATGTTAGTACAATTTGAGGGCATAAAACATGTTTTTGTAAAACCAGCACAATCTTTGAAAGCGCCGCAACCAATTTTAGTTACTGAACTTGGGATAACTAAATTTCCTTTTAAATTACAACAACCTACAAAAACACCTACACTTATTGAGGTTAAAGAATTGGGTAGCATCAATATGCCATCAAAACCACTACAATGTCCAAAAGCACCAACCTCTATCATGGTTACAGAATTTGGTATGATCAAATCTCCAGTGAATCCACTACAGCGCCCGAAAGCAGCACCACCAATCGTTGTTAGGGAATTTGGTATGATCAAATTACCTGACAAGTTACTACAAGCCCAAAAAGCATCTATACCTATTGTTTTTAATGAATTCGGCAGCGTCAATGAAGTTAAACAAGTGGCATCGGTAAAAGCAAAGTTTTTGATTTCCGTAACACCTTCTGGAATAGCCAAATCCGTTACCAAATGGTTGTTGACATATAAATTATGTGCATAACGTAATGGATTGCTAATAATATGATCAAAATCTATTTTGCACCATTGGGCAACAGTTCCACCATAATAAACAGCTGTAAGACCAGTGCAATCACGGAAATTATTTGCTCCGACAATTGAAGTCAAGGATTGAGGGATTGTTACAGTTTTTATGCCACTGCAACCATAAAAAGTATCAGAGACATTACCACTACCAATAGTAGTCACAGAATTCCCAATGATCAAGGAACCCGAAAAGCCACTACAATCTCTAAAAGCATTACTTTCAATATATTCCACTGAATTTGGGATGACCAAATCACCTTTGAAGCCGCTGCAACCATAAAAAGCAGAAGAAGGTATCCCGTACAGAGAATTAGACAAAGTGAGTGAACCATCGAATCCGCTACACCCCGAAAAGGCACCATAATCCATATATGATACGGTGTTGGGAATGACCAAATCGCCTTTGAAGCCGCTGCAACCACTGAAAGCCCCTTCGCCAATGTAAACCAATGAATTAGATAAGGTCAGCGTTCCTCTAAACCCATTGCAACCTCGAAAAGCACCGTTTCCAATCGAAGTCACAGTATTAGGAATGACCAAACTTCCTGTCAACTTGCTGCAATTATCAAATGCATAAGAGCCTATATCCGTCACTAAATAGGTATTGGTAATACCATCTTCAGTATATGTCACGGACTCAGGAATAACCAACGTCCCGGTAGCGGCTGTGCCGTTCTTGTGACCGTAAACACTGGCTGTACCATCATCATAAAGCCAGTAGATTAAGTTTCCAATTGTCACTTGCGAGATTCCTTCCCCTATCCCCGCCACACTCAACAGCAGGATGAGCAGAGCGGCACGCAACGCCCTTTTTGTTTGTAAAGATTTTGTTTGCATATTACTTTGAATTTAATTGTTCTTGATTTGGCTAAACTTTCGTTTTTGTTGGAAGCAAAAGTAGAAAGAAATTCGATTAGTTCGGCAAAACAGAACGAAAAACTTCAACACATTGAAAAACACGAATTACCAGAAATACATCACGAAACCGCAGATTGGCTCCGCCGAATCGGAGATTTCAACAAAGTCAATTATTAGAAAACAAATTTGCGAAACAATTTATGGCAAATTCCTGACAATTCAAGTTCCCAAAAACTGGAATAATCTTGAAAAGATGTAAATTTTCGTTTGCGATAATCTTGAAAAGATGTAATTTTGCAGTCCCAATAATCTTGAAAAGATGTGAATTTTGGCTTGCAATAATCTTGAAAAGATGTAATTATGGCTATGAAACGAAAGATTTACAATGAGTTGCTTGAATGGAAAAACAAGCGCAATGGAGCAACGGCAGTCATCATCGAAGGAGCGCGACGCATCGGGAAAAGCTATATTGTGGAGGAATTTGCCCGAAACGAGTACGATTCTTATCTGCTCATCGACTTCAACAAGGCTGACAAAGTGGTCTGGGAATGGTTCGACAACTATCTTGAAGACTTAGACACACTACTCATGAACCTGCAAATCCATTATGGTGTGCGCCTTACGCCTCGCAAGTCCGTCATCATTTTCGACGAGGTTCAATTGTGCCCACGCGCCCGTTCCGCCATTAAATATCTTGTGGCCGACGGACGTTTCGACTACATTGAAACGGGTTCGCTCATTAGTATCAAAAAGAATGTCAAAGACATCCTCATTCCTTCCGAAGAGCAGGCTTTGCCCATGTATCCCATGGATTTCGAGGAGTTTTTGTGGGCATTGGACGATGATCTGATGATGCCTTTCATCACGCAGTGTTTCCAAAAACGGAAACCACTCGGCGGACTACACCGCAAAGCGTTGGACTATTTCCGCACTTATATGATTGTTGGCGGTATGCCCCAATCCATATTGAAATACATTGAAACACACGATTTTGAGGAAGTTGACCGCGTGAAAAGATCAATTCTGCAAGTTTACAAGAACGACATTGCAAAATATGCCTCCAACGTGGAGCACAAGGTGAAAAGCATTTTCGACGAGCTGCCCACCCAGTTGCAAAAACATGAGAAAAAGTTTCGGCTATCCGCTTTGGAATCTGGAGCCGCCTACCGTGATTATGACAACGCTTTCTTTTGGCTGTCGGATGCGGGCATTGTCAATATCTGCTACAACTGCACCGCTCCCAACATCGGACTACGGCTCAACATGGAACGCAACACCTTAAAATGTTATATGGCTGATACGGGACTGCTTTTCAGCCATGCCTTTGACGAAAAAGGCCATGTACCTAATGAGATTTACCAGAAAATCATCCACGACAAATTGGAAATCAACGAGGGAATGTTGGTGGAAAACATTGTCGCACAAATGCTTACCACAGCTGGCCACAAACTCTACTTCTACAGCAACTCGAGTCGCAAAAATGCCGAAGACCGCATGGAAATCGATTTCCTGACAGCCAAGTCGAAACTGACTTCAAGGCATAATATTACACCGATTGAAGTAAAGTCGTCACAACGATACACATTGTCGTCAATTAACAAGTGTATCAACAAGTTCGGCAATTATTTGTCTACGCCTATCGTACTACATTCAGCCGACCTTAAACAAGAGAAAGGCATTGACTATTTGCCGCTTTATATGGCTCCGTTGCTATAATTCCAAAAGTTTGTTTCCCGAATAATGGCGCGGCGCGGTTTTTGTTTGTACCTTTGCACTCTGAATGAATCAGACAAGTGAAAAGTAGGGTATTTTATTAAAGTATTGAAAATAAACGAATTGTAATTATATGGATGCAAAATTCTCTCCCCGCGTTCGTGCCATTTTGTCACTTAGTCATCAAGAGGCACAACGTTTAGGGAACGCATATGTCGGGTTGGAGCACCTTTTTTTGGGCATGTTGAAGGAAGGTGGCAGCGCTGCCATCCGCATTTTGGAGAACCTCAACCTGAACATCGAAGTTTTTTCAAAGAAACTGGAAGCCTCGGTGCGCACCGCCAACAGCAACCCAAACCCGGTTTTGGCCTTGCCGTTGACCAAGCAGGCGGAGCGCGTGCTGAAGTTCACCTATATCATCGCCAAGGAGTTCCATTCGGAGATTGTCCGCTCCGAACACCTCATGCTCGCCATCCTGCACGAGAAGAACAACATCATCTCGCAAAACCTCGAGTTTGAAGGCATCAACTACGACAACTTCAAGCAGGAGTTGCTGCGCTTTACGGCAGAAAACGCCGACCCACAGGAATCGGCACCCGAAGAGCAACAAGGCTACGCGTCCAACATCTTCGATGAGGAAGATGAGGAAGACGATGACTTGATGAACGACATCCGCCCGCAGCAAGAGAAGCCCAAGAAGACCAGCAACATCAAGAGCAAAACGCCCGTGCTGGACAACTTCGGCCGCGACCTCACCAAGGCCGCTGAGGAAAACCGCCTCGATCCCATTGTGGGCCGCGAACGTGAACTGGAACGCATCGCCCAAATCCTCAGTCGCCGCAAGAAGAACAACCCCATTCTGATTGGCGAACCTGGCGTGGGCAAGTCTGCCATCGCCGAAGGCTTGGCTATACGCATCGTGCAACACCGCGTGCCGCGCACCTTATTTAATAAGCGAGTGGTCATGCTCGACATCGGCTCCATCGTGGCCGGCACCAAGTACCGCGGCCAGTTCGAGGAACGTATCAAGGCCATACTCAACGAGTTGGAGAACAACCGCGACATCATCCTTTTTGTCGATGAAATCCACACTCTCGTTGGCGCAGGCAACGCCAATGGCTCGCTCGATGCCAGCAACATGTTTAAACCTGCCTTGGCACGTGGCGAGTTGCAGTGCATCGGTTCCACCACCTTGGACGAATACCGCCAGTACATCGAGAAAGACGGTGCCTTGGAACGCCGCTTCCAGAAGATCCTCGTCGAGCCCACCACGCCCGCCGAAACCATAGAAATCCTGAACAACATCAAACCGAGATACGAAGACCATCACCTGGTCACCTACACGCCTGAGGCCATCGAAGCCTGCGTGAAGCTCACCGACCGTTACCTCAGCGACCGTCACCTGCCCGACAAGGCCATCGACGCCTTGGATGAGGCTGGTGCGCGCGTCCACATCAAGAACATTGACGTGCCGAGCGAAATCACCGAGCTGGAGAAACGCTTGGAAGAGGTCCGCAAGGACAAGAAAGCCGCCATCGCCGAGCAGAAGTTCGAGGAGGCGGGCATGTACCGCAACGAGGAAGTGAAGCTCATGGCCCAGCTTGAAGACGTCAAGAAGGCATGGGAAGACAACGCCGTGGCGCACCGCCAGCCTGTGACTGAGCAGAACGTCGCCGAGGTCGTCGCCATGATGACGGGTGTGCCAGTGCAGCGCATCGCCAAGAACGAAGGCGACCGCCTGATGCACATGGAGACCGAGTTGGCAGGCACCGTCATCGGTCAGGACGAGGCCATCAAGAAGGTGACCCGTGCCATCCGCCGCAACCGTGCCGGACTGAAAGACCCGAACAAGCCCATCGGCTCGTTCATCTTCCTCGGCCCCACGGGCGTAGGTAAGACCTACCTCGCCAAGGTGCTGGCCAAGTTCCTCTTCGACAGCGAAGACGCCCTCATCCGCATCGACATGAGCGAATACATGGAGAAGTTCGCCGTGTCGCGCCTCGTGGGAGCGCCTCC
>JAFRRE010000055.1 GCA_017428285.1 Bacteroidales bacterium
TACCTATATCAACTCCGACGAACACCTCTACAACGCCATCGAGTATATCCGGACCAACCGCGAACACCATGGCCTCGACCCACTTCCCGTAGAATATCCCCATTGCGTCTCCATCGAAGAAGCCTTCCGACCCGAGTACACAGGCGGCTTCGATGTGGTCATTGGAAATCCGCCGTATGTGAGGGCTGATAGTCCAGGAAACACGTTGGATTTCAGAAACTACATGACCTCATCCAACCGTTGGCAAACGCTTGCTGGCAAATGGGACTTGTATATTCCTTTCTTGGAGTTGGGAATAATGATTTCAAGAACAAAAGGCTTTTGTTCTTTCATCATTCCTGATGCATATTGCCACGCCGAGTATGGCAAGCAAAGCCTCGAATACATGGAAAGGAATCATTATCTTTCATTGATTGACTATTTCCCAGACATTGATGTGTTCGAGAATGTTGGAGTGAAAAGTGTTATTGTGCATTTCGCCAAGCAAGGCTCAAACGGTTTTACTCAAAGAATCCATGACATCAGCCATCAGTATGAAGAAATTGAACATGCCGATTATCCAAGCAACCTTCGTATAGACGCTAAACAAAGCATCATGCAAGGGAAAACTGGTTTCTATCCGTTACATAACATCTGCTATTTGTCTGTCGGTATCGTTGGAAACAGCGACGAGAAACTGTATAAGGGAGAATTTGAAGTCGGTGATTTGTTATCTTGCATCAAGGATGACATCCATTCAAAACTCTATTATGAAGGGAAAGATGTTGGTCGATGGCGGTTGCTTCGAGAACGCTTTATTGAGTATGGTACAGACCGCTCACCTAAGAAATGGAGAAGAAAAGGCTTTACTGAATTGTTTGAAGGCTCACCAAAGCTGGTAACGATGCGTAGTCCAGGTAACATGCCAAGAACCATGCTTGACACAGACGATGGATATTTCAACGAAAGTGCCATTGGTTTCAAACGCTGGATTGACCTGCAAGGTGTTCAAAACGGCAGCGTATCAAAGGCATATCAAAACGATGAAGAGCGGAAACAGTTTGAGCAGCTGTCAATGGTATACTCATACAACATGCTTCTTGGTATCTTCAACTCATCGCTTATCCGTTACGAATTGAACACCAACCGCCGAAGCAACATCCACATCTATCCTGATGATTGGAAGATGCTATCCATCCCCAATCTGACAGATGATAAAAACAAGGAAATCACTGACAAATTAGATGGAATTGTTGCCATCCAAATCACATCGAACCAGCAGCTTCAGCAAAAGCGTCAGCGTTTCATCCATCGCTTACAGGAGAACTTGGGCGTACAGAAAATCACGGCTACCTTGGAGCGTTTCGATGAGGTCGATTTTAAGACAGTGTTGGCCGAACTGAAGAAGCAGAAGATTAGTTTAACCCTTACGCAGCAAGATGAATGGGAAGACTACTTTAACCAATACAAGGCCGACTGCAACGCCCTCACTGCCCAAATCGCCGCCACGGACAAGGAAATAGATCAAATGGTCTATCAGCTTTACGGCCTGACTGAAGATGAGATAAAAGTAGTGGAAGGAGATTAACAAGTCTTTTGTAATGATATCCAATAAGGGAATTTGTTCAAAAGGGGGATACTGTCCCCAAAAACAAAGAGGAGGGTGACCAAAAAGGTCTGGAACCCTGTCTGAGAATCGAATATTTGACAACAGACTCGTATCCCCCTCCGAATAAAAAGAAGAGGATGACCACTTTTTGGTCATCCTCCTCAAACAACGTCTTTAAAACTATTTCCAATTATAAAGCTTCCATCAACTTGACGGAGTTGAAGATGGTCTTTTCTTGCGCCTCGTTGCCGTATTTGTCGACATCGACGACGTTGCGCGGGCTGTGAGTGATACACACCGGACCGTTCAAGCAGCCGCCGTCGCAAGCCATGCCTTCGAAGAAGTTTTCGGTGGCTAGAATGACATCGTAGGAACCTTTCAGGTGGCATGAACTGCCAACGCATACTTTAATATTCATTTTGGGTTAGTTTTAAAGGGTTGTTTTTGTTTGAATAGATTTGTTGTAATGCTATATACCATTTTAGGCGAGCAGCCTTTTTTGGGCTGCCCGCCTGTCAAATGGTTATATCAACTCAAAAATTAACTTCGGTATCGTAGTAGCAGCACTTCAGCAGTTCTTCCATCTCCTTTTGCGTCGGGATGCGCGGGTTGGAGCCTGTGCAGGCGTCGCCGATAGCGTTCTTGGCGATTTCGGGCAGCCTTTCAAGGAACACGTTCTCAGGCACAAAACCTTGTTCGCAAGGGTAGGAGTCGGCACCATAGTTCTTGATGCAGTGCGGGATGTTGAGGTCATCGTTCATCTTTCGTAATGCGGCGATGAGCAGGGCCACCTTTTCATCATCATTGCTGCCGCCAAGGTTCATATTGTCGGCGATGACACCGTAGCGTTGCTTGGCCTCAGGATTCTTGGCGTTGAAGGCTATCACCTTGGGCAAATACATGGCGTTGGCTGCTCCGTGGATGATGTGTGCGCCGTAGTCGGCGAACGCGGCTCCCGTCTTGTGGGCCATCGAGTGGACGATGCCTAACAGAGCATTGGAGAAGGCCATGCCGGCGAGGCATTGGGCGTTGTGCATCTCGTTGCGGGCGGTCACGTCGCCGTTGTACGAGTTCACCAAGTCTCTTTGAATCATCTTGATGGCATGCATGGCTAACGGATCGGTGTAGTCGCAGTGGGCAGTCGAGACGTAGGCTTCAATGGCGTGCGTCATGGCATCCATACCGGTGTGAGCCACCAATTTCTTGGGCATGGTTTGAGCCAAGGCCGGGTCGACGATAGCCACGTCGGGCGTGATCTCAAAGTCGGCGATGGGATATTTGATGCCCTTGGCATAGTCGGTGATGATGGAGAAGGCGGTCACTTCGGTGGCTGTGCCTGAGGTGGACGAAACGGCGCAGAAGTGGGCTTTGGTTCTCAGTTTGGGCAGGCCAAACACCTTGCACATATCCTCGAACGAAGTCTCGGGGTATTCGTATTTAATCCACATGGCTTTAGCTGCGTCGATGGGTGAACCACCACCGATGGCCACAATCCAGTCGGGTTGGAACTCTTGCATTACGGCGGCACCTTTCATTACGGTCTCCACCGACGGGTCGGGCTCGATGCCGTCAATCACTTTTACTTCCATGCCAGTTTCTTGGAGGTAGGCGATGGCTCTATCTAAAAATCCGAAACGTTTCATGCTTCCTCCGCCTACGCAGATAACAGCGCGTTTACCTGTAAATGTCTTCAATGCTTCTAAAGCGTTCTCACCATGATAAAGGTCTCTCGGTAA
>JAFRRE010000056.1 GCA_017428285.1 Bacteroidales bacterium
AGCGCTGAAGGCATCTAAGCGCGAAGCCCCCCCCGAGATGAGGCCTCCTTTGAGGGCCGTCGTAGACGACGACGTGGATAGGCCGCAGGTGTGAGCGTCGCGAGACGTTGAGCCGAGCGGCACTAATGGCCCGAAAGCTTCACTCTTGTGCCCCAGAGAAGAGTGGGCACCGTGGGTCGCCGGCTGTGTGTCTGTCTTCACCCCATCCGGAAAGGCCGATGAGAGCCAAGTGGCGGCTATGGCGCGGGGGCGCACCTCTTCCCATTCCGAACAGAGAAGTTAAGCCCCGCCGCGACGATGATACTGCGGGAGACCGTGGGAAAGTAGTTCGCCGCCCACCCACAACGGAGAGCCCGTCAGCACTGCTGGCGGGCTTGTCTGTTTTTATACCATCGTATATTTTTTCCATCCTTTGCATATTTTTTCCTATCTTTGCCCGTTTTTACGAAGCAAAACGATAAACCTATGATAGACATCAAGTTTTTAGTCAAAAACCCCGACGTAGTCAGGGAAAACATCAAGAAGAAATACCAAGACAACAAGTTGCCCCTCGTTGATGAGGCCATCAACTTGTACACCCAATATTGTGACTGCCAGCAGCGTGCCGACGACCTGCGCTCGCAACGCAACTCCATCTCCAAGGAGATTGGCATCCTCTTCAAGAACAAGGAAGTCGAGAAAGCCAACGAGATGAAGAAGCTTGTCGAGGCCAATGCCCAAGAACTGGAACAACTCGGCAAGCAACAGACCTCGCTCATGGAGCAACTGACTAAGGTGATGTACGCCATCCCGAACATCATTGCTCCTGAAGTGCCGATTGGGAAGGACGACACCTTCAATGTGGAGAAGGAACGTTTTGGCGAACCCGTAGTGCCCGATTTCGAGGTGCCTTACCATGCTGATATTATGGCCAAGTTCAATGGTCTTGACCTTGACTCCGCACACCGTGTGGCTGGTAATGGTTTCTATTACCTCATGGGCGATATCGCTCGCCTGCATTCCGCCGTTATCACCTATGCCCGCGACTTTATGATTGACAGAGGTTTCACCTATTGCATTCCGCCTTTCATGGTGCGCAGCGAGATTGTCTCTGGTGTGATGAGTTTCGCCGAAATGGATGCCATGATGTATAAGATCGAAGGCGAAGACCTCTATCTCATCGGCACTAGCGAGCACTCGATGATTGGCAAGTTCATCGACCAAATCGTTCCTGAAGAATCCCTGCCGCTGACACTGACAAGCTATTCACCCTGCTTCCGCAAGGAGAAAGGTGCTCATGGCATCGAGGAACGCGGTGTGTATCGTATCCACCAGTTCGAGAAACAAGAAATGGTGGTACTCTGCAAACAAGAAGACGCCGACTATTGGTACGAACAAATGTGGAAGAATACCGTTGACCTGTTCCGTTCAATGGACATCCCGGTTCGTACATTGGAGTGCTGCTCTGGTGACTTGGCCGACCTGAAAGTGAAGTCCTTGGATGTTGAGGCATGGTCGCCACGTCAAAAGAAGTACTTCGAGGTGGGCAGCTGCTCTTACCTTGGTGATGCCCAGGCCCGACGTCTGAAGATCAGGATCAAGGGCAAGAACGGCAACTATTTTGCTCACACCTTAAATAATACTGTGGTCGCCCCGCCACGCATGTTGATCGCCTTCTTGGAGAACAACCTCCGCACCGATGGCTCTGTGGCCATCCCGAAGGCTTTGCAGCCCTATATGGGTGGGAAAACTGAAATTAAGTGACTATGGCTTATGGCCTATGACCATGACCACTTTGACCAAAGGCTGAAGCTTGAGCGTTCCCGTGGAAGTGGTCATAGTCATGGTCGCTGGTCATAGTAAAAAAGTAAAACTATGGATATATCAGTTGTCGTACCGCTGTTGAATGAAGCCGAATCTTTGCCTGAGCTCGAAGCATGGATCCGTCGCGTGATGGATGAAAACGGTTTCTCTTACGAAATTGTCTTTGTCGATGATGGCTCCACCGATAATTCCTGGGCCGTCATCCAGCAACTTTCGGAAGCCAATCCTAATGTGAAAGCCCTGCGTTTCAGAAGAAACTATGGTAAGTCGCCCGCCTTGAACGAAGGCTTTAAAGTGGTTGAGGGCGATGTAGTTGTCACTATGGACGCCGACTTGCAGGACAGCCCTGATGAGATTCCTGGACTTTACAAAATGATCAAGGAAGAGGGCTATGACCTTGTTTCTGGTTGGAAGAAGGTGCGTTACGACTCCAAGCTGATGAAAAACATCCCTTCGAAGTTCTTCAACTGGACCACGCGTAGGATGTCAGGCATCAAGTTACACGACTTCAACTGTGGCCTTAAGGCTTATCGCAATGAAGTGGTGAAGAATATCCAAGTGTACGGCGAGATGCACCGTTACATCCCTGTCATTGCCAAGATGAATGGCTTTGGCCACATCGGGGAGAAGGTTGTGCACCATCAAAAGCGCAAGTTCGGCAAGAGCAAGTTCGGCTTGAGCCGTTTCATTCGCGGCTATCTCGACCTGATTACCATCAACTTCATCTCGAAGTTCAGCAACCGTCCGATGCATTTCTTCGGCGTGTTGGGTTCGTTGTCGTTTTTGGCTGGTTTTATCATCTCCGTTTATCTGGTTTGCACCAAGTATTTCGGTCATGTTTATGTCTCTATGACCCGCCGACCGTTATTCTACCTCGGCATCTTGGCAATGATTGTTGGCGTGCAGCTCTTCTCAACGGGTTTCCTCGCCGAAATGATCACCTCAACGCAGCGTGAGAAACGAGTGTATTCCATTTCGGAACGCATCAACGCATAAATAGGGATAACAAATTCCCGATTCGATTCGGTCGGATTGCAAATCCGACCGAACTATAGAAAAAAAGCCACCGCAAGGTGGCTTTATTTGATTAAGATTCATGGGAGATTTGCTTCTAAAAAAGAAAAACTACAATTCTTTTCAATACAATTCATCAAATCCTCCATCGATACTTTCGTCAAAGCTGTCGCCGAACTCATCGTTGAATTCCTCTTCATCGAATTCGTCCTCAAACTCATCGAACGGCGAGTCATCGGCAAAGTCGTTGTTGTCCCAGTCGAAGTCGCGTTCCAGTTTCGATTCGTCGAACTCATCTTCTTCATCGTGTCCGCTGATGAACTCGTCGATTTCGTCATCGCTCATCTTGTCGAAGTTGGCATCAAGTAAAGCGGAATCATTGATGGCGCGGTTCATCGACTTCAGCTCTCGCATCACGGAAGGTGAAACGTAAAACTCATCGATGTTTTCCTCACAATATTTCAAGTATTTTGGGTCTTTCTCATACACTTCGGCAATGGTCATACCTTCGTACTTGCCAAAAGTGAAAACTGAATCAATGTCATAAAATTTCATATGAGTTCCTTTCTTTTTTGTCAGTTAATAGTGTCTTTTTCAGTCCGCAAATATCATGCATTTTTCCTTTAATCGCAACAAAAAACTACTTTTTGAAGGCAAAAAACACAGCAAGGATAATAAAGATAAATGAAAGGATGTGGTTCCAACGGAAGGTCTCTGTCTTGAACACCGTGATGACGATGACGGTGAACACCGTAAGCGAAATGGCTTCTTGGATGACTTTCAGTTGAATAAGGTTGAATGGGCCTCCGTTTTGCATGGCTCCGATGCGATTGGCTGGAATCATAAACGAATATTCGAACAAGGCGATGCCCCACGACATCAGGATGACCAGAAACAATGGCCAGTCTTTCGAAGAGGGAACGATTTCGAGCAGCTTCAACTGCCCGTACCATGCAAAAGTCATGAAGACATTTGAAACGATGAGTAAAAGGATGGTGTAGAGGCCTTTCATTGGATAGTGTTTTGTAACGGGCTGCAAAAGTACGGTTATTTCTTTCAAGTCCGACATTTATTCCTATTTTTGCACAACCAAATTTGAACATCATGAATGCAACCATCATACTTGCTGTTTTTGTTTTTTATACCATCCTTTTGTTTGTGATTTCGCATTTCACGGCACGGAAGTCCGACAACAATGCTTTTTTTCGGGGCAACAAAAACTCGCCTTGGTTTGTGGTGGCTTACGGCATGATTGGAGCCTCTTTGTCGGGCGTGACTTTTATGTCGGTGCCAGGTGGGGTGTACACGGGACAGTTTACCTATATGCCCTTAGTTTTTGGCTATGTGCTTGGTTATGCAGCGATTGCACTTGTGCTGTTACCGCTGTATTATCGACTTAACTTGACTTCGATTTACTCCTATTTGAATATGCGTTTTGGCCCAAGGTCGGAAAAGACGGGCGCTGCATTTTTCATCTTGTCGCGATTGTTGGGTTCCGCTTTGCGCATGTATCTTGTCGTTTTTGTACTGTATGAGTTCGTTTTCAAGGACTGGGGCATCCCGTTTTGGGTGCCAGCGGTCATTTTTATCGCCATCATTCTTTTGTACACCTTTAAAGGTGGCATCAAGACGGTGGTTTGGACCGATACCTTGCAGACAACTTTCCTATTACTGGCTGCTTTTTTGACGGCTTGGTTTATCATGAAGAACCTGAACATCTCTCTGGGCGACCTGCTGAAATCAGCTTCCGAGAAAGGCTATACCAAAGTGTTTGAGACCGATTGGACGCACAACAAGTTTTGGGTGAAACAGGTGCTGAGTGGCATGTTCATCACCATCACCATGACTGGCTTGGATCAGGATATGATGCAGAAGAACCTCACCTGCAAGAATTTACGTAATGCCCAGAAAAATGTGATGACATCAAGCCTGTTGTTTGTTATTGTCAACGGATTATTCCTTTGCTTGGGGGCTGCCTTGATTTATTATGCCCAACAAACGGGATTCCAACTGCCTGTGAACGAGGCCGGAGTGGTGGTCAACGACAAGATCTTCCCCTCGGTGGCCTTCTCCTTGGGTAAGTTTACGGCTATCGTTTTCGTTATCGGACTCGTGGCTGCAGGCTATTCTAGCGCCGACGGTACGTTGACAGCCCTGACAACCACTTTCTGTTTCGATTTCATGCACTTCGACAAGAAACAGCTGACCGAACAGCAAATCACGCAACGCCGTAAATGGATTCATGTGGCCTTCGCCATGCTTTACTTGTTGGTTATCATTGCTTTCCGACCTTTCCACAACGAATCGTTGATTGATAAGGTGTTCGACATTGCGGGTTATACTTACGGACCTTTGTTGGGCTTGTACACTTTTGGCTTGTTCGTCAAAAACAGAAGAGTCGTCGACAAAGCCGTGCCTTTCATTGCCATAGCGTCACCCATCATCAGTTACTTTTTGAAGATGTATTCGCCTCAATTGTTTGGCGGCTATAAGATAGGTTTTGAGATCCTGATAATCAATGGGTTGCTTACGTTTATGGCCTTATTGCTTTTCAGCCGAAAGGAAAAAATGGTCACTGAATGATGAGATTGTCGAAAAATATGTATTTTTGAAGTTTGAAACTAAAACATTACAGAAATGAATAGAATTGTCACAAAAATCGCTTTGATGCTGATGGTTTTGACCATAATGGGAGGCCAACTCCATGCACAGTTCACCACAACCTTTGCCAAGAATGTTGCGCCTGGTCAGCAAAACGGCGTGTATTATTCCTTGCCTCAGACTATGCTGAAACTGGATTTCATCATCGAAGAGGTGAAACTCGAGAAAGGTCCGCTCAGCGACTATGCTTCCAATTATTTTGAAATGGAGGACATTGTCGAATTTGAAACCAAGGAATACAAGCTTCTTGGTGTGAAAATGTCGACTGTTTCGGGTCCCGACCCCAATGCATTGTTTTTCGTTACCATGCAGGGCACAAGAGGCAGCAAGACGCAATTCGATGTGCTGTCCAATGGCATCATCCGTAGCGTGGGTATCGGCAATGCTGCCGATGCTGTGGTGGAGATGCCTTTGCCGAGCAAGGAAGAGCAGTCCAATATTCAGGAAGAGGATGAAGTAGGCGAAGGCTTTATTCCTTTGATACTCGCAGGAAAGAACAATTCCCAGTTGGCCAAAGAGGTGGCTGATAAGATCGTCGAGATTCGCAAGGCCAAGTTTTACTTGATTTCGGGTGATGTTGAGATGGCTTCCAATCCCGAGACTTTCAACACCATGTATAAAAAGCTGGATGCCATGGAGAAGGAATACACCAGCCTGCTTTTGGGCAAGAAGGTGGGTAAGAAGTTGGTGAAGACGGTGTATGTGATTCCGAACAAGGAAGTACCGACCCAAACTGTCGCCAAGTTCTCTGAGACTGAAGGCTTGACCGTGGGCACAGGAGGCTCAGGGAACATGATTACGGTGCAGACTCTATCGCTTAACACGACGGCGGCCATCAATGCTCCTAGCCAGTCGGCCATCGAGTCGATGTCGTATGAGAACAAGGTCTTTTACCGTGTTCCTGAAACGGCTCAGGTGAAGGTGATGTGTGGCAATGCCACTTTGTTGGAAGACAGGGTGACAGTCAACCAGTTGGGTGCCATGCTGATGGCTCCGCTGACGAATACGAAGTTGGTGTTTGACACCGAAACGGGACAGATTGTGAATATTAGGATGCAGTAACCGCTTCCTTGATCCTCACCAATTGTCTCAAAAGAGATTCGGCCAAGTCTAAGCGGAGCATGTTAGCTCCGTCGGACTTGGCTTTTTTAGGCTCTGGATGCACCTCCATGAAGATGCCATCGGCACCTGCCGCAATGCCAGCCTTGGCGATGAGGCTGATTAATTCGGGCTGGCCGCCTGTGACGCCGCTACTTTGGTTGGGCTGTTGCAATGAGTGGGTGACATCCAAAATGACGGGCACATTGAATTTTTGCATAGCAGCGATATTTCTGTAATCCACCACCAAATCCTGATAGCCGAACATGGAGCCGCGTTCGGTGAGCATCACCTTGTCGTTGCCCGACTGACGTACTTTCTCGACAGCAAAGCCCATAGCCTCGCCTGAGAGGAATTGTCCCTTCTTGATGTTGACGGTCTTGCCTGTCTTGGCGGCAGCCACAAGTAGGTCAGTCTGACGACAGAGGAAGGCTGGGATTTGCAGTACATCCACATATTCGGCAGCCATGGAGGCTTCTTCGGCGGCATGGATATCGGTCACCACGGGGAGCTCGAATTCCTTGGCGATTTTTTGCAGCACTTTCAAAGCCTTTTCATCGCCAATGCCAGTGAACGAGTCTAATCTGGAGCGGTTGGCCTTACGGTAGGAGCCTTTGAAAACCAAAGGAATATCCATTTTTTGGCAGATGTTTTTCAAAGTCTCAGCGATGAATAGGGGTGAGGTCTCATCCTCAATCACGCAAGGGCCGGCCAAGAGGAAGAAGCGGTCGGTACGCAAGCCTTTCAGGAAGTCGAACTTTGTGGTGTCCATGGCGGTTATTTTTTTGCAAAGGTAGTGTTTTTTTTAATGTCGTCCCTTCGACAGGCTCAGGGACCTTGGCTTTTTGCGTTTTAGCAGGCCCTTGAGCTTGTCGAAAGGCCGTCTTATCATTGTTTCTTAAAACGTGGATGATAGGTGGTTAGTGTGTCGCGCAGCAATTCATCGGAAATATGCGTGTAGATTTCCGTTGTGCTGACACTAGCGTGACCGAGCATTTGTTGTACGGCAAGGAGATTGGCACCACCTTCCAATAGATGTGTGGCGAAACTATGCCGGAAGGTATGTGGACTGATGGTTTTATCAATACCATTTTTTTCGGCTAAGTCTTTCACGATGAGGAATACCATCTGCCGTGTGAGTCCTGTGCCTCGGCTGTTAAGGAATACCGTGTCAGTGAATTTAGGTTTGGGTGTGATGTGCAATCTTGGGCCCTCGATGTATTGGTATAGGATTTTCAGGCTGCTGTCGCCGATGGGCACGAGCCTTTCCTTGCTGCCCTTGCCGAAGATGCGAAGGAAGCCGTCCTCTTTGTATATGTCGCTGATTTGTAGGTTGATGAGTTCTGAGACACGCAAACCGCAGCCGTAAAGTACCTCAATCATGGCCTTGTTGCGGTGGCCGGTAGGCTGGCTAAGGTCGATGCTGTCGATCATCTTTTGGATTTCCTCATAGCTCAACACTTCGGGAAGATGTCGTCCTAGGGTGGGTGAGGAGATGAGTAGGGTCGGATCTTTCTCGGCAATCTCTTCTTGGGTCAGGTAACGCCAAAACGACTTCAGTCCCGAAAGGATGCGTGCTTGTGAGGTGGCACCAATGTTCAGATCGAAGAGGTAGGCAAAGAAATTCTCAATGGTGTCCTGCTTGATGTCGTTGATTTCAGTGGAAAGATTTTGAGCCTCGAGATATTGCAAAAACAAATTGACGTCATGCTGGTAGGCCTCCACGCTGTTTTCGGACAGAGAAAGCTCCAGTCGAAGGTAATCGGCGAAGTGTTTTATGAGGTTTGGGTTGATATTGACAGGTGACTTATCCATCGCTTTGTTTCTGCAAAGGTACTGAATTTTGCAGATTTTTAGTGCATAATAACACACTTTAACCATACAAAATCTGCATTTTAACGCATTTTAGATATTAAAAATCTGCATTTTAACGTAGTTTTAGTTGTGTATATTATTATTTTTCATAACTTTACATCGTTTTATTCAATTATTACAAACCTACAAGCCGCAGCAAAGAGGTTGACTTTGTCGTTTGCGAGCAAGGCTATGTGATTGAACTTATCCAGGTGGCTTATGACCTTGTGTCGCCAAAGACTTTCAAGCGCGAGACGGAAGCCTTGATGCAAGCTGCTGCAAAACAGCATTGCCAAGAGTTGACACTTGTGGCGGTCACCGAATCGCGGGATGAGATCGTGAACGACCACACCATCCATATCAGGAATGTCGTTGATTGGCTTCTGATGAAAAGTATGTAAATAGTCATTTTCTTACCATTTTCTTTCGGTTGTTGGAAAAAATCGTACTTTTGCAGAAAATCATCGATTATGCAAGGTAATGTAGTAAATACAAACACAGATACCTATGTTTGGGACAATGGCTATCCGCGACCAACGGAGCAGGAACGTGTAATTACCTTTGTAAGTTCTTGCATTGAGTCGGTAGCTGAGCAGCTTGGTTGCAAGGCAACGGAGGTCTATCGCCGTATGGAACGCGTTGGATTGATTCACGACTATATTATCCCTTATTATGATACCATTCATACCGAAAGCCGCGAAAATGTCACTGCCGACATTATTGAAACATTGGAATTTTGGGAGAAAAAGAAAGGAGTAAGCCAATGATTACTGTGTTTCATGGTTCTTTTAGGGAAGTGAGCAAGCCGTTGGTGGCTTTAAGTCGGCCTAATCTGGACTTTGGGCAAGGCTTTTATATCACTGATTTGCAGCAACAAGCCGAAAGATGGGCTTCAAGGATGGCGACAAGGCGATTCGCCCAACCAGTGTTGAATGTCTATGATTTTGATGTGGATGCAGCCAAGAAAGAATACCGTTACTTGAAGTTTGAATCATACGATAAGGCTTGGTTGGACTTTATCGTCGCCAACCGAAAGGGGAAGATGCTATGGAAGAATTATGATGTGGTTGAAGGAGGGGTAGCTAACGACAATGTCATCGATACAGTGGAAGACTATATGCGAGGCCGTATGTCAGCAGAAGCTGCTTTGATGGAACTGTCGAAGCATCAACCCAATAATCAGTTTTGCATTTTGAAACAAGAGATAATAGACCGTTATTTGAGATTTGTCGAATCAACAAATTTATAGGATTATGCTTAGAACAGATCAAATGTGGTATAAAATAGGAGGAGTGGTTATGGCTTTGGCTGCGCAGTTGAATATCACTCCTGAACAGGCTTTAGGGCTTTTTTACAAATCGCAGACTTGTGAGGAACTTCATAAACCAGAGACCTTGCTCTATACTTTCAGCGATGCCTATATTGCTGATGAAGTGATATTGGAACTGAAAGGAATGTAAAGCACTCGAATTGTTTTCCATTTTGGAGGCAAAATTATGTTTTTTCTCGTATTTTTCCCCAACCTGCATAATTTTATACTATATTTGCAGCCACGATAAGGAATCAATTATGCTAAATCATTGTAAATCATTGATTTTCAACAAGTTGCGGAGCGAGGGGGGGTAAATTCCCGATTCTCCGCAGAAGGAAATGACCGCAAGGTCGTTTCGGTGACACCTTATTATATTAATACCCTAAAAGCATCCAAGGCAGGACGTAGAGGTTCAGTCGTGGATGCTTTTTTGTGCCGCTTTGCGCTATTGTGCGCAAAGCACGACAATCCACGGACTGCCGCTTTGCGTCATTGCGAGGAGGCACGACGAAGCAATCCAGGGAACAAGTTGATGGTCTGGATTGCTTCGTTCCTCGCAATGACGCGAAGCGCGAGTGGGGGCGAAGTCCTGCAATCTTAAATCTTGATGTAAATGGCAAATAAAAAATCAACAATTTTTCGTAATTATTTTTCATCAGTTTTTCGTAATTAGTTTTCATCAGTTTTGGATTGTTTTGAGGAAGTCAGCGGTTGAAGCGGAGGCTGCGTAGCCGCCGTAGCGAGAC
>JAFRRE010000057.1 GCA_017428285.1 Bacteroidales bacterium
GAGGACGAAGTAGTAGGGATGCTGGCGGGCGATTTCGGTGATGGTGGTCTCGTTCACGTCCTTGTCGAAGCAGGCCATGAGGTAGTTGTCGGCGACGCTCCAGACGGTCTTGCCCGCGATTTCGCGTTGCTCTATCTTGGCCGAAAGCTCGATGCCCAGCTCTATCATGGCTTGGAAAAGTAGGTCCTCGTCGGTGCGGTCGTGCTTGATGTTGTCCTCGAAGAGCAGGTTCTCGTTGAACTGCTCGGGAGAGTAATACACATCCTGCATATTGGAGCTGTCGAGCTTCAGCACGCGGAAACCGATGTCCAACGGCCTGGCCTCTGAACCTGTCGAAGAGCCAGCGAACAAACCTTCTTCCATCCGTTTCTTTTCTTGTTCTTCCACGATTTTCTTGCCTGCACGATGGATGCGCTCCTTGCCGATTTCGCAGATGTTCTTGTAGCCCGCCTTGTAGGCCTCGCTTTTCTCATCCGTCTTTTCAGGCAGCTGCACCATGATGAACTTGCGCTTGCCGCCGTCCTCTGCATTGAGTTGCATGACGGCATGGGCTGTGGTGGCTGATCCAGAAAAGAAATCAAGGACGATGCCTTTATCATTATTTGATAAATCAACAAAAAACTTTATTAGTTCAATCGGTTTTGGATTTGAAAAAAGATCAGTTCTGCCCCAAATGCTCTTTGATTCGCTTGCCGCATGAGTGTTCAAAACATTTTGAATTAAATTCTTGAATGGAGAAGTGCGTTTTATTGTATTTCCATCATTATCTACATTTAAATAAATTTTATAATAAACGCCCCATTTATCTCCATTTTTTCGAACTTCAATGAATTTATTCTTAACGCCCCAAGCAAGTTTGTCTTTTCCCCACTTCCAGCGCCATCCATCGTTTTGCTGTTTTGTTCTTCCGTTAGGAAATACCATCGTACCATCAGGAGCCTCTACACCATAATCAAGTGATTCATGATAACCTAAAGTTCCTCTATCTAAACTATCGTAGTAAAAAGGTCCGCGAATATCAAAAAACTCATCTTGATACTTGTATCGTTTAGGATCATACGCAGAATCATTTTGTTTTAATTTCAAATTAGCAGAGTGTCTACTATAGACCAGTATGTTTTCTGTAATTGTAGCCAAATGAACAGCATCGGAAGCCCCTGTTTTTTTCTGCCAGACTAAATTCGCTATATAATTTCCTGCACCAAAAACTTCATCACAAATCTTTTTCAAATTTTCTTGCTCATTATCATCAATCGAAATAAAAATCACCCCATCCTCGCTCAGCAAGTCCTTGGCCACTTTCAGGCGAGGGTAAATCATGTTGAGCCAGTCGGTGTGGAAGCGGCCGTTGCTCTCGGTGTTGGCCACGAGGCGGTTGCCCTCTTCGTCCTCCTGCCCGCTGTTGTGGATGTAGTTTCCAGCGGTCTGGGCGAAGTCATCGTTATACACGAAGTCGTTACCGGTGTTGTAGGGCGGGTCGATGTAGATCATCTTCACCTTGCCGAGGTAGTTCTCGCGCAGCAGCTTCAGCACTTCGAGGTTGTCGCCCTCAATGTAGAGGTTCTGCGTGTTGTCGAAGTCCACACTTTCCTCGCGGCAAGGGCGCAAAGTGTCGGTGGTCGGCGCGTTGGCCAGCCGTATGGCGTTGCGCTTGTCGGGCCAGGTGAACTGGTAGCGTTCCTCGGGGCCTTCCACGATGTCCTTCGAGAGCTCCTGCCTGAGCTGGTCGAAGTCAATCGCCGCTTCCGGCTTCCCGTTCTCGTCGAGCCGCTCGGTGAGGCAGTTGGGGAAGAGTTCGGCTATCTTCTTTATGTTTTCGTCCACGATGTTGTGGGTTTGGAGGTTTAGTTTGTCCATATATCAATTTGCTTTAATTCCTAATGCGTCAAACAATTCTGCCATTTGAGAATATGTGTAATCTCTGTCTGTTTCCCCTTTTTCCTTCATGGATTGGGCAGCATTGCGAAGGGCTAGCATGAAATCGCCTCCTGATTTCTCAAAATATTGGTGAAGCGGATGTTTACGGAAAAAAGACTCCTTCTTTTCGTAAAGACAATGTTTATTCAATTCATGAAGAAGTTCGGGCTGATGGCCAAAATGATGTGTTGTGTATATGAAATAGAACAAGAAAAACAATTCCGTACATGGCTCTGTCTCAATAAAGCGGATTTCATACTCCAGTCCTTTTCTTCTTATCCAATGTTTTCCTTCTTTCCTTTTTTTTAAACGCTCGTATGCCCACTTTTCTTTTTCATCCTTTTTGTTGTCCATATCAACTACACAAACAATATACGGGCAGCCATCATCGACAGCCTTGTCGATTTCCAGTTCCAATTCCTCCAAACTGGAAGAATGATGTGGGTACACCGGACGGATTTGCAACTGTCGATACGATTGGCGCAAAGAGTTGAAATAATAGAACTCTGTCAAGCCTTCACCGATAATTACTATGTTTTTTCTATTTCGCTTCATATTCTTCAAACCAATCGTCATAAATTATTGGAGAACCCAACTCCGGCAATGCCCCCATACGCCCATTACAATACGAATGATACAAGGACAAGTTTTTATGTAATCCAAACTCATCACCACGGGTATATTCTGATGAGGCCGAAGCCTTGTCCTTCTCAACGAAGAATGCCAAATAGCGATGCTCGTTAAGAAGTTCATCCATCAACAAGGTTATCTCCTGTGATGTGAAAAGCAATTGTGAGTGCTTTGAATTAAGGATATAAATCTGCATTACATAAGCCAGCAACTCGTCGTGCAAACTTTCGTCAATCTCATCAATGATGACGATTTTTTCGCCCATAATTAGTTGGTACAACAATGGCAAAAAAGAAACGAATTTCAGTGTTCCCGCCGATTGTTCGTCTTCACCAAGTTCGAAATGCCCTTCCTCTGCCTTGCACACAAAAACAACTTTTTCCTCACCTGACGACAAGGTTTGAAGGAAAAAATCCGTGATGTTGAAGTCGGCCTGACCCAGCATCATCAAATAGAAGTTCTTTTGACGCTTGTCGCCAATTACCTGCCTGATTTGGTCGGCAAGTTTCATTTTCCCTAATTGAAAAGTAGTGACCACATGTCCACTGATCCAATGATACAAATCGGCAATCGGCTTGGCATCAGGACCTAAGGCGTTCTTCTCAAACACCGACAACACCGTATGATTGTTTAATGTGTTCTGCACGAAAATATCCTCTGTTTTCGGGGAAAGATCAAGGCTGCCTCCAAATTTGATATAAGATTGCAAGTCGTCGGAAGTATATTTACGCTCATAAAACAACGATTTGGACTTGTTGGGATACCATTCAAGCCTTTCGGAAACGATATGATGCGCATTGTATACAACAGAATAATCGTAGCGAATCTGATTTGCATAGAAGGACACAAACATGCTGGTTGGCTTCTCTTTGTTCAATGCAAAAGGAGGACGCGATGGCACAGGAGCAGTACGAGCCGTCTGAGCATGGGTAAGCAAATGAAATACAGTTTGAATGGCAAGTAGCATATTGGATTTTCCAGAGGCGTTGGCTCCATAAAAAATTCCTAGTTTGTTCACTCGATTAGACCAACCCATATCTACGGCAAAATAATGCTCGTCTGCCTTTATTTTGCTTTCAAAACTAATCGTTTGTCTTTCTTTGATGGAAAGGAAGTTTTCAACCCAAAATTCTCGTATCATTGTAATTGCATTGATTTGTTATTTTGCTACAAAAATAGATATTATTTTCGGAATAAAAACAAAAAAATCTATATTTTTTGTAAAAAACTTACGAATTTGAAAGAAATTTCTTCAATTCTACTAATTCTTGATACATTTCAAACTTCTTCCTCGGCTGCCGCTCCACCCTCAACTTCTTTTCGAGGCTTTCAATCGCCTTTATCTTCTTCAACTTCTCGCCATCAATGGCAATCTGTTCTTCCATGGTCACGCCTTCCATCACCTCGAAGCTGCCGATGGTCGTTACCAGATTCTCCCACACCTTGTCCAAGTCAAGCCCCATCAGAGGCAATGCGGCATCTTCCAACAGTTCCCAATCCATGAGAAAGAGCTTTTCGTGGACAACAGCAAAACGCACCATGTCACTGTAAACCAAAGCGAAAATCATGTTCTGTTTAATCAACTTGGTCAAAAGCAGGATGTTTTTCTCGTCATAGTGCTGGCGTTTCAGCGTGACGAGCAAAACATAGAATTCTTTCACCCGTTCCCCTTCCTTCAAACCAGGTACGGTTGAGGGCGAGATCACATTCACGATATCGATGCGGCTGATGTCGGCATCAAAGGCATCACGCTGCGCCGATTTCAAGCCGAATTTCTCGTAGATGGCCTTTTTCGGCAGCGACTTCTTGATTTCCGTTGTGGCAGGCAGGACAAACATTATCTCACGATTAAAAAGTCAATTAGTTCAAAGTCATCCAAGCCTTTGATTTCCTTGGTGAAGAGTTCGCCTTGAACGCCTTCGAGGAAGCTGTCGATGTCGCTATTCTCCTTCACGTTGATGATGGACTGGATGGCTTTGCCCAGCAATTCAGAATAATGCTTCATATTCTTGCCGTCCTTGGTCTCCTTGTTGAAAGCGGCACAAAGTGATTTGTCGGGTTTTGACTTACCTTTGCATAGTAACCGGAAATCATCAAGCAATGACTTGGGTGAAAGATGGTTCACCACTACACCACCATCATCATCCACATACACCAAATAGAACGGATGCAGTTGGTTCTTATGATCGATGTTGACGCCTTGTGACCGGTTCTTCAGCACATAAATCACCCCAGAGGGCATGCCATTGCTACCTTTCACCACAGCGTGCATCCCGTATGGCGTGTGCTCAATGTCGTGACCTTCGTGCATGTAATCCAACAAATCGAGTCGGAACTCATTCAGCCCCAAGTCCATGATGCTGATACCCGTGTTCATATCTTCGAGGTCAACCACCTCCTCCTGCAAGCGTTTGAGCTGTTGGCGACGGTATTCCAAATCACCTTTTTCCTCCACCGACAAAGGATTGTCGTCTCCCGTGCTGGTCAGCACCGAAATCTTCATCCTCGACTCCACGCGACCCTTCAAGTCGATGTAATCGTCAAGCTCCATGTCGGGCCAATAGTTCACCAGCTGAATCACCTCGTTTTTGCTACCGATACGGTCGATACGGCCAAACCGCTGAATGATACGGACAGGATTCCAATGGATGTCATAATTGATCAGGTAGTCGCAGTCTTGCAAGTTTTGGCCTTCCGAGATGCAATCCGTGGCAATCAGCACATCCACCTCCTCTTTCAATCCAGGGAACAAAACATCCTTTTCCTTCGACACTGGCGAGAACAAGGTTAGCACCGTGTTAAAGTCCATCTTCTGCTTCAGCTTGACGGTGCTTTTCGCCTCAATTGTACCCGACACCATCGCTGAATGCAATCCAGTTTTCTCCAGTATCAATGGCGCCAGATTCTTGTAAAGATAATCGGCAGTGTCAGCAAAAGCGGTGAAAATGAGCACTTTCTTGTTTGAGCCATTGATGGGATGGGCGAACTTCTCCCTCAAATCACAGACAAGTTGCTGCAACTTGCTGTCGTGTTCAGGGTTGATGTCTTTCAGCATCAGAAGCAACAGGTCGAAACGTTCTTTGTCAGCAACCAAGTATCTTCTCCACGAAATGGTGTCAATATCCCTCAGGTCTATCTTGTTTTTCTTGTTGCCAATGATGGTATCGCCTTCATCCTCAATGTCAAGGTCGTCGAAATCAAATTCCTCGACATATTCCTCCTCCGTCCGCGAGTCAATCTTTTCAACCATATTGGCGATGAGCTGCTGGATTCGGCTAATGGTCAAGCGGAACGAGTTAACCGAACTCTCGAGACGTTTCAGCATATTGATACCCATCAGGCGACGGATACCCAACTCACGGTCTTCGATGGAAAGGCGGTGTGCTCCTGTTTCGACATCCAACTCGTCCTCAGTGTCAATGCCGTACTTGTCTTTCTTGCTCGGCAGAATGAATGCCGAAGGGGTATAAATGGAAAGATTAAGCTGTTGGACGATTTCGATGATGTCCCTAAACGTAATAGCCTTGTCAATATCCGTTAAAGGAGGCGTTTTGGAAATGGGTTTCAAACGTGTCGGAAACTTACCAATGTCAGCTGTATCGTAAAACTGTTCAATATGTTTACGGCTTCGGGCGATGGTCACCGAATCGAGCACTTCAAAGAAATCAAAACTCAGCGACTTCAACAACCTATCGGTCGTTCGGGCATCAAGTGGCAATTCCACCCATTCATTATAAGCCCGCTGCGCTTGACGGAAAACTTCATCTATGGGTTTCTCGGTTTTCAGCAGACCGTTGATTTTCGAAGCATCGCCTTCATAAGCCAACTGCAACTGGTTCTTCAAGTCGTTGAAACGGTTGTTGACAGGCGTAGCCGAAAGCATGAGCACCTTAGTTTTAACGCCCGCTTTAATCACCTTGTTCATCAAACGCAGGTAGCGGTTTTCCTTAGGGTCTTCATCGTCCTCAGAAGCAATCACCTTGCCGCCATTCCTGAAATTGTGGCTTTCGTCAATGACTACCAGGTCATAATTGCCCCAGTTGATATGGTTCAACTCCATCCCGTTCGACACACCTGAAGCCCGTGACAAATCCGTGTGATAAAGTACATCATAACGCAACCTGTCACCTGCAATGGGGTTGTTCACATAATTGCTTCTGTAGGTCATCCAGTTGTCGCTCAGTTTCTTGGGACAAAGCACCAGCACCGTCTTGTTACGGTTCTCGTAATACTTGATGACCGCCAACGCCGAAAACGTTTTACCCAAACCTACGCTATCCGCCAAAATGCAACCATTGTATTTTTCAAGTTTGTTGATGATAGCCAAAGCCGCATCCTTCTGGAAGTTATACAATTTGTTCCAAATAAGGCTGTTCTTAAACCCTGTGGCTTCGTTAGGCAAATCATCCTCCGACAGGTCATCCAAAAACTCGTGGAATATATTGTAAAGCGTGACAAAGTACAGAAACTCAGGTGCATTCTCCTTATATGCGTTTGAAATGTTGTCTATTACATCCTCCGTCACTACTTGTAACTTTGAGCTATCGTTCCAGATTTGGTCAAACAAAGACAAAAAATCTTTCGAGGAAGGATAATCGTTCTTCACAATCATCGTATAAGCGCTATCGCCTTTCTCACAGCCTAAATCCACGGTAGTAAAACCATTCAGCGGCATGTAATTGGTCTTGTCGACATTGGCAAAACCCGTCATGCTCTCGTTGGTCTTGTTCGACTTGAAGCAAGCCTTTTGCCTAATCCATTCCGCACATTCCTTAGCGATGGCCTTTTGCGTCAGCTCATTCCTCAATTTGATCTCAAACTCGGATCCATACAGACTTCTCTCACGACACAATCGAGGGATATAGAACTCACGCTTTTGCTTGCTCACCTTGTCGGTGGTGAAAGTGGGCGAAGTGAAGATGAAGCGAAGTTCTTCGATGTCCTTCAGCTGCTCTTTCAGCTCCTGAAAAGCATAAATCGAAAAACATGAAGCTGCAATGGAAATCTTGCTTTCGGGCTTGATTTCCACCATCAAGTCATCTTTGAGGGTTTTGGATATGTTGTTGATGATTTCCATGAAGATTGTATACAAAGAGAACCACAAAAATACATCTTTTTCTAAAACTCATCATGATTATGTAAAAACCGCAGCAATTATTCCTCTGCCTCATTGGAGATTACGAACCAAGTCCACGATGATGGTGGGAACGTTAGTATAGTCCTTCGAAACCGAGAATAACCACCCCTTCCCATGTTGGGCTTGCAGGAATGGTTAAAAAATGAAAACTAACTTCTCCTTATTCCGCAAACATTCCCTCAATCAAATCCTTGAAATGTTCGGCAATGATTTTGCGACGGATTTTCAGGCTGGGGGTCACCTCACCTTCATCGATGGTCCACTCGCGGTCGACCAGTTCGAAACGTTTCACCTTTTCGTAGTCGCCAAAGAACTTGTTGTAACTATCGACCTCCTTACGGAAACGGTCGTTCACAGCCTTGTTCTTCACCATTTCAGCGTTGGTGGTATAAGGAATGTGGTTCTCCTCGCACCAAGTCTTCAGGTACTCGAAGTTAGGTACAATCAAAGCGGCGGCAAACTTCTGGTTTTCACCCACCACCATGATGCTGTTGATGAACTTTGATTCAGCGAAGCGGTTCTCTATCAGTGCCGGCGAGATGTACTTGCCCATCGAGTCCTTGAATATCTCCTTCATGCGGCCCGTGATTTTCAGCAGGCCATCCTCATCAAACTCGCCGATGTCGCCCGTATGGAAATAACCTTCTTCGTCGATGGCAATCTTGGTCTGCTCCTCATCTTTGTAATAGCCCTTCATCACAGGCGAACCTTTCACGAGGATCTCGCCCGACTCTGGGTCGATCTTGAATTGCACACTCCCGCAAGGCACACCCACGGTTCCCGCCTTGATGATGCCCAATGCCAAACTGTTGGTGGCAATCACCGGCGAGGTCTCCGTCAAACCATAGCCTTCTACAATCGGGATGTTCATGGCAGCGAAAAGACGCACCAAACGCGGCTGCAAGCTAGCGCCACCCGAGATGATGAATTCCAAACGACCGCCGAAAGCCTTACGCACATCCTTGAAGACCAAGCGATTCGCCCAGTACAACTTAAACCTATAAGCTCTATTCTTCTTTACGCCAGTCTCATCGTAACGCTCGGCCAACTTGAAAGCCCAATTGAAAATGCGTTTCTTCGCGCCCTTCAGCTTGTCGCCCTTGCGGATGATGCCGTTATACACCTTTTCTATGACACGAGGCACCGTAGTGAAATGCTCGGGCTTGATGTCAGCGATGTCGCGCATGATAGTGCCAAAGTTCTCTACATAATAGGTCGAGTTGCCCAGGTACAAGTGGGTGTACAGCACCGAACGCTCATAAATGTGTGACAAGGGCAGGAAACTCACCACCTTGTGCGAACTTGGCACGGGATAGTGCGGACCATAATGGGCCACACAACTCATCAGGTTGTAGTGTGTCAGCATCACGCCTTTGGGTGTACCCAAAGTACCAGAAGTATAGATGATCGTGGCCACATCTTCAGGGTCGACGGCATCTTTGTGCGCCTGCAAATTGGCGAGGCTTTTTTTGTCGATTTTAACCGAAACCATCAATCCACGCAAGGTCATCATACCTTCAACGGGATTGAAAGTGAACTCCTTGGGGCGCTCAGGCATGGCGGCTAGGATTCCCTTGACCTTATTGTGAAGGAGCGAGCCTTCCACGAAGACAATCTTTGGCTCGGCGTGGTTGAGGATATGTTCGAAATCGCTCTGGCGCACCGTGGGATAGATGGGCACCAAAATAGCACCAATCTGTTGCACAGCGAAATCCACCATATTCCACTGAGGACAGTTGTTCGAAATCACCGCAACGCGGTCGCCCTTACCCACGCCCAGACCCATCAAGCCCTGACTGATAGTATCCGTCATCTTCACGAAATCACGGCTGATGTATTTTTTCCATTCCCCGTCAACCTTGCTTGCAAACATGGCTTTTTTCTTACCATATTTCTCCACAAATCTCGGCAAAAGGTCGAAAGTGCGAGGTGGTATGTCGGCATAAGCCTGAACGGTTTTCCCTTTGTTTGATGTCTTTTCCATATGCACAGAAAATCGATGCGAAAATAAAACTAATTTCAATCAACACTTTATTTTATCCAAACGAAGGGGGATTTTATGCACAAACAAGGTGATTTTGTCAATGAAAATTTATTTGACATCGATTGTACAAGAATGATTATTTTTGCATCGCTAAAAGTCCTATGATTTCCATTTTCGACGATATGGCCCAAGTCACCGAAGCCGAGGTGCAACGAATGCTGCCATTGGTGGATGAGCAACGGCGCAACGAAGCCCTGAGATACAAACATCTGTTCGGGCAATTCGCTTGCCTCAAGTCGTGGCTCATGCTGAAAGAGCTTCTAAAACCTTTGGGAGTCAATAACTTGGAAATGGGTCAAAACGAACATGGAAAACCTTATTTGGTTCACCATCCCAATGTGCATTTCAACCTCAGCCATTGCAAAAACGGCATCGCTGTGGTGGTAGACCTCTCCCCTGTCGGAATGGACATTGAGAGCTTCCGTAAGGACAACTTAGCCTTGGTCAAGAAAACAATGAACCCTGCCGAAGCGGAATGGATCCGTTCTTCCGCCAACCCCGTAGAGGCTTTCACCCAATACTGGACCAAGAAGGAAGCCGTTGTGAAGCTGCGCGGCACGGGCCTCACCGATGACCTGTACCGCATCCTTGACGGTGATGGCTACCGATTGGAGACACACGTCAACCGCGAGAAAAACTATGCTTGGAGCGTGGCCTATACCCAATAAAAAAGCTGCGGAGCCAAAGCCCCGCAGCATAATGAACTTCCAAAAACAATTACTCCTTAAGCTATGATTCTTGTTCCGCAAGTCGGGTCACCGAGCCTGGTAGCTTCGGTGATGATGGCCTCGTGGCCCGTGGCTTCCACAAACAAGATAGCTGCACGCACCTTGGGAGCCATGCTGCCTTCGGTGAACTGACCGTCAGCCAAGTGCTTTTTCGCCTCGGCCACCGTGATGGTATCCAAAGCCTGCTCGTTTTCCTTGCGGAAATTGATGTAGACCTTCGGCACGTCGGTGAGAATGTAGAACTCATCAGCATGGATGTTGATGGCCGTCATGGCTGAAGCGAGATCCTTGTCAATGACCGCCTCGATACCGCCAAGGCTACCGTCGGCCTTTTCGATGACAGGGATGCCACCACCACCTACGGTGATGACGATGTTGCCCTGCTCGGCCAACTGTTTCACCAGCTCAACATTCTGAATGGCAATCGGTTTGGGCGAAGCCACAACCTTGCGCCAGCCGCGACCTTTTGGGTCTTCCTTATAGACGGCACCCGTCTCGGCAGCGTACTTCTCAGCGTCTTCCTTGGAATAATAAGGGCCAACGGGTTTGGTCGGGTTTTGGAACATCGGGTCGTTCTTGTCGACCACCACCTGCGTCACCAAAGTGACCACATTGCGCTTGATGCCTTCCTTGGCAAAGGTCTTACCCAGGCCCATCTCAATCATGAAACCGATAAGGCCTTGGGTCTCAGCCACGCAGAAGTCGATAGGCATACCCGGCACTCCAAACTGATGGTGACCAGCCTCATGCTGCAGCATAACGTTACCCACTTGAGGGCCGTTGCCGTGGCCGATGACCAAATTATAATCGTTCTTCAGGAAAGGAAGCAGCGAATGGCAAGTCTCAGTGACGTTCTCCATCTGTTCCTTGTAGGTTCCTTTTTGACCGCCTCTCAACAGGGCATTTCCGCCGAAGGCGATGACTGCTAATTTCTTCATATTTCGGATTTAAGATTTAAAGATTCAAAATTCAAAGATTGGCTTTTGGCTACTGGCCACTGGCAGCTTCAACAGAAGGAAAATCTCCCTTTTTCATTAAGCTGCCAGAAGCCGTAGGCCAGCTGCCAGAAGCTATTATTTCCTATGATATGTCACGGAATAACCGTCCTGACCGATGACCAGCAGGCTATCATTAAGGGAGATGATGTTGTTGGTGTCGGCAAAGCTGGCCTGGGTGGTTCCATTCACCACGCCGTTGAGGATCAGCTTGTCGCCTACCTTTTCCCAGCTCTTGTATTCTCTGAAACCCGTATTGATGGACACCACTTCGCCATTTTCAAGCAAAGTGAAACCCACTTCTCCAAGGAGGCTGCCCTCGGCTGCGGGTTCAACCCAAGTTCCAACGATGGAAGGACGGGAACACGAGGCAAAAGCCAAACCCATCATTCCACATAAAGCAATGATAATCAATCGTTTGTTCATTTCTTACTCCTTTTTGTTTTGGAGCGGCAAAGATACGAACTTTTCTTTCACAAAATCAAGATTTTCAATTCTTTTTGGCTTTTTTCATCCTGTGCACCAAACGTTCCAATTCCCCAAGCCACAAAATCAAAGAGGTTCCAATGATGATGCGTACCCAGTCGCCCAAAGGCAAAGGCACTACATTGAACATCTCGCCGGCGAAAGAGATAATGAGCACCTGGCCAATCGCTATTATCAGTACAGTGATGCCAAAACCACGCCTTATATCCTTGTTCAACAAGCCCTTAAACGCAGAGTCCATAGTATAATATGCCTTTGCGTTGAAGATGTTCCAGAACTGCATGAAGACGAAAATGGTGAAAAGCAACGACAATTCCTTAGGCGTGAATCTTCCTCCAACATGATGGAAATTGAAGTAACTCAAAAAATAGTCACGAATGGAGAACTCCGTCAACGAGTCGACATGGCAGTGCATGAAATATTGAATGAAGCCGAACAGCACCCCCACAAACAGCAAACCTGCACCGAAGATGCGCCTGCCCATATCCTTGGTGATGATGAAGGCATCACGCGCACGTGGCTTCTCGTTCAACACACTCTTGTCTGGAGGCAAGGATGCCAAAGCCATGGCAGCAAAAGTATCCATGATAAGGTTGATCCACAGCATCTGCGTCACGGTGAGGGGCGAATCCGTCCCCATCACCGCTCCCAGCAACACGATGAGACACGCCGCCACATTGATGGTCATCTGGAACAGGATAAAACGCTGGATGTTATGGTAGAGCGAACGGCCCCACATCACAGCACGGGCAATGCTCTTGAACGAATTGTCGAGGATGGTGATGTCGCTGGCTTCCTTGGCCACCGAAGTGCCGTCGCCCATCGAAAGGCCGATCTGGGCACGGTTCAAGGCAGGCGCATCGTTGGTGCCATCGCCCGTCACGGCCACCACCTCTCCCCTTTCCTGCAACAGACGCACCAAGCGTTCCTTGTCGGAAGGACGGGCACGCGACATGATTTTCAAATCGTCGATGCGTTCTTTGATTTCATCGTCGGTCAACAGGTTAAACTGCTTGCCCGTAATCATCTGTCGCTCAATGTCGTCATTCTCGTTCCAAAGCCCCACTTGTCGGCCAATCTCCCTTGCCGTGCCAGGCGTGTCGCCCGTCACAATCTTGATGCCTATGCCTGCGTCGAGACAGTCCTTCACAGAATCAGCCACATCGTCACGAATGGGATCGATGATACCTACAACGCCAAGGAAACAAAGGTCCTCTATTGTCAGCTTGTTGTTGACAAACACCGTCTCTAATTCCTCCTCCGTGATGTATTTGTAGGCAAATCCCAAGGTACGCATAGCCTTGCTTTGGTATTCCAACAGCTTGCTTTCGACCTCCTGCTTCACCCAAGCGATGCCAGCCTCGCCATCGAGTTTCCTCACCGTAGCGCAACGCTTCAACAACATTTCGGGTGCACCTTTCACATACAAAATATACTCGCCCGCAAACGGTGTCTTGACCACTGTACACATATATTTATACCTTGGAGTAAAAGGCAACTGACGGACAATCTTCACTTCATCGCGAATCCTCACATAGTCAACATTGTTGTCGAAAAGCCATAACAACAAGGCACCTTCGGTGGGATTACCGATCACCTTCACCTTTTTCTTGTCGCTATAGTCCAAAAATGCCGTCGAATTGATCGCAATTCCTTCTGCCATCAGATGGGCCACTTCGGAATTGTCAAACTGGCCATCCTTTAATCCGTAGATAAAGCTGTCACCCAAGCTCATACGGTTTTTGGTGAGTGTGCCCGTCTTGTCGGTACAAATCACCGTTGCCGCACCCATGGTCTCGCAAGCATGCATCTTACGCACCAAGTTATTGGTTTCCAACATTCTCTTCATGCTCATAGCCAGACTCAAGGTGACACTCATGGGCAGACCTTCCGGCACAGCCACCACAATCAACGTGACAGCAATCATCAACGTGTTGAGCAGATAACGGGCAAAATCCATCCATTCGAAGGGCATGTGGTCGTCATACATAAAATACATCAGCAGACGAAGCACGACAATCAAACCTGCGACAACGTAACTGGCTATGGTGATGCCATTACCCAATTTGTCAAGCTGTTCGTTAAGTGGTGTCTTCACCTTGTTGTCGATTTGCGCACCGCGATACACATCGCCCCATTCCGTGTCATCGCCCACCTTCTCGACCACAAAGATACCATGGCCTTCCATCACCGTGCAGCCACGGCAGACGTAGTTGGAAGGATAAGTGGCCTCTTCCTTGAACTCCTCTTTATTCGTAGTCTTGCTGCACGATGGCTCGCCCGTCAGGTCGGATTCGTTCACCCGCATGGCAACGGCTTCCATCAAGGTGCCATCGGCAGGAATCTCATCACCCGTATTCAATATCACTGTATCGCCCACCACGACATCCTTACGCTCGATGCGCTGCACCAGTCCATCGCGATACACCGTCACCATCGTCTCGTCTTCGGTCTGGTTCAAGATGTCGAACTTCTTGTTGGCGCTCACCTCGAAGACAAAACCCACCGTGGTAGCCAACATCACCGCCACGAATATGCCCAAAGGCTCCAAAAGCACCGAGAGCCCCTCGCTGCCCGTGAACAACTGATACAAAGAGACCGCGACTGACAACAACAATGCTATCAACAAGATGCGTATGATGGGATCAGAAAACTTCTCAAGAAACTGTTTCCAAAGCGGATCTTTTTGGGGTGGGGTCAACACATTGTCGCCATACTTTTTGCGGCTTTCCTCAACTTCTTCCTGGGTTAAACCATTCTTATAATTATGTGCCATTCTGCTTGTTTATCAATTTTTGTTATTTTTGCACTGAAAAAAAAACAGCGGCAAAAATACAACCTCCCTACAAACTGAAAAGAGGTTGCAAGGTTACAACCCAAAATTAAGAAGATAAGGCGATGAAATTCAGGGAAATACATAAGACAGCGTTGGCAAAGGTGATTTCTGATCTTGTCCAATGCGATGGTATCGTCAACCAAGGTGAGATTGATTTCCTACAACAGGTATACGCCCTTTTCAACATCACGCTCACCAGCCGAAAAAAAGCAACCAACCTCAGCCTTTCTGAAGCTGTCAACATGCTGAGAAGCCTTGGCAACCAAGAGAAAATCGCCATCCTTCGAGTGTTTCAGCAACTCTCCCTTTCCGATGACTCCCTTGACCCTTCAGAGTCGCTGCTGATTACAGCACTACTGCTCTCCATCGGCATCGAACTGCCTGAAACCCAAGGTCTCAATGCCAGTTTTGTCTCCATCCCTAGTCTTAGTTTCGACACGCGTAATGCTGTCCTTTATGTCGAGCCCAACTACAACAGGAAAGTCAACACCTGCATCAAACGTGACTATGATGCCATTTGTGAGCTGCTACGCCAATCGCAACGTGAGTTCTTCTACCTCCCCAAAGCCATCGATGACCTCAAAAGCAAGAAAAAAACCTTCCGCAATACACTCAGTTACATCGAGCCTACCCTATCCGATGCCCAGCTCGACCTCATCGACAAGCATCTTCCCAAACTCGACAGCGTGTTCCTTTCCAAGGAAATCTTCCTGAATTACCTTAATGCCAACGGATTGAAAATCAGCAAGCCTTCATTTTTCCTCAAGATTGGCAATATGAAACCCGGCATATATCAGGATTTCCTCATCCTTGAAACTAGCGACGACCCCTTGAAGACCTTGGAACGTCTCGTTCAACTGAATGACAACATCTTGAAAATCAACCCGCCTGTTGGCAACCTCAAGGAAGAAAGACTCATCCGAAAGCTGACTTTAAAAACCGAGGCGGAACAGAAAGAGGAGTTGAACTACACTGGATTCCACAAAATCATCCTCGACATCCTGCTGAAATACGACGGGTTACATGAAGTCAGTCGGCTGTTCATCACCCGAAAAGGCGACATCTTCCTCACCGACCGCAACAACACCGAAGTCAAGATGCCAGCCCTATGCAAGGCACTATATATCTTCTTCCTCATCCACGAAGACGGCCTCTCGCTCAATTACCTGAACGACCACAAGTCAGAGCTATACAAAATCTACAGCCATATCTCAACTTATGGTGATGAGGAACTTCTCAAACGAGCCATCGACAACCTCACCGACTTCATCGGATCCACGATGAACGCCAACCTCTCGCGCATCCGCAAGGCTTTCCGCGACATTTTGGGCGACGAGGCCAACATCTACCTTATCAAAGGTGAAAAAGGTGGACGAAAAGTTGTCCACCTTGACCGTCACCTCGTGGTCTTTGAAGACCTCGAAGCTTTTCTCTAACCGAACGAATCCGATTGTATTAACAAATGAGGTTCCCTTTGGGAATGGAGAATGTCGGTAATATTACCAGCAGTGGCTTATAACGTCTTCCAAACGTAAACGTTACTTGCCGCCGCTGTTTACAAAATAATTACAATTCCATTCCCGAAGGGAACCTCCTTTAGCACGTATGCCTTTTTATGCGTTTAACCCGCCCAACAAGAACGTGACATCAGAGTTCGGGTCAATCTCGACCGATTCCTTGCCATAGCGCATAACGACCATCTTCTTGCCGCCCTTCAGCCACATCTTTTCATCGACCACCCACAATGCCGTGGCCTCGCGCAGGCCCACCACCGTCATATCCTGGTTGACAGCCAGATACTCGTTGATGCGGTCTTGGCGCGTCTCGCCGCCATGCTTGATCATCTTGTCGATTTCAGGGTGCGGGTCAAGATAGTGCGGATTGATTTGGAAAGGCACCAGGTTGAGGCACTTGAACGAAGCCGGTTGCACAATCGGCATGTCATTGGTGGTGCACAACGTCGGGCAAGCCACATTGGAGCCCGCACTCCAGCCCATGTAAGGCACACCGGCAAGGGCGCGTTCGCGGATGGCGTCCATCAAACCGTAACGGTGCATCTCTGCCACCAGATGGAAGGTGTTGCCACCGCCTACTACGATGCAGTCGGCCTCGCGGACGGCTTTCACCTTGTCATCGAAATGGTGTACCGAAGTAAAGTTCTCCAAGCCGAACTTGGTGCGGAACACATTCCTCACCTTCGACTCGTATGCGTCGTAGCTCTCGGGATAGACCATGCCGCCGATGTTGACACCCGCGAATGGCACAAAGATGATGCGGCTATCCTTATTAATATGGTTCTGCAAGCAGAACAACTCGATTTGGGTCGAGGCCCAAGCCAGATAATTCTCGCCAAAGTTGGTCGAATTGCTGATCAGTAATAATCTCATAGTGTAAAATGTTGGTTAACGATGGCGCAAAGATAGCAAAAAAGCGATTGTATTCACAAGAAAGCATCGAAATCACATTCCTTGGGACAAAAATATTAATTTGATTATCAAATATTTGCATAAAACAACAAAAATTTTCATGAAAATTTGCTTGCATGAATGAAAAAAGCTGTACTTTTGCAGTGTCAAAAACGACTGGACTAGTAGCTCAATTGGATAGAGTCCCTGACTACGGATCAGGCGGTTGTGGGTTCGACTCCCGCCTAGTTCACTTAAAGGTTCCGCAAAAAGAACCTTTTTTTGGCCCATTCGACTAGCGGTTAGGTCGTAAGTTTCTCACACTTAAAACAGCGGTTCGATTCCGCTATGGGCTACAAAAGAGCTGTAAATCAAAGATTTACAGCTCTTTTGCTTTACATCAAGCATCACCCATTTCAAAAAACATGCCCGCAAAAACGCAGCAATTTGTCAACCGATTCGGATGCAGCGCAAAACTAATTCCTCTTATCAATCAAATAGATGCAATAGCTCAACTCCCCTATTTCAAACGAACCGTTTTTGCTTAGCCTTTTCATCTCACTCTTTGACGTGCTCAATTTCTTCTGATCATCATTAGCCTTGAACTTGCTGAGGCCATCGACAACCTTCTTGAAATCATTTTGGATATTTACACTGTCAAACAATGCGTCTTTAAGTTGGATCACTTGATCGACGTTGCCTTCTCTCAAAGCATCAAACAACGCCCTGTACTCCGGAGTCCTAAGGCTATCCACATTCCATTTCTTCTCCCGCTTCAAATAGTCAATGTCATGCTGGTGATCGGAATCTGCTACCTTGACAGCCTCTGGCGCAACAGTCGCTGGCTCTTCATCACCTTGAGGGGCAGTTGCCTGCTCTTCCGCCAGTGATTCAGCCTCAGCTGGGGCTTCACCTTGATTATCAACTGGATCTTCAAATTGATCATCAAACGAACCATCGAGTTGGGATACAGTCTTAGCCTTGAACGGCCAAGGCGTTTTTTCGTAGACGTATTTGGAAACACAGGCATATATGCCATATCCCAGAAGCAACAAGAGCAGCAAAAGTAACCATTTCCGATTCCCTGAAGAACGTCTTCCATAGCTTCTAAAAACAGACCGTCTCTCCACCACGGTGTGAATGGGTTCGTTTTTCACCTTTTCCACAGGTTTTCCATGAACCCTAATATAAATTGTCCTGTTAGTGTTATTAATCTCATAGTCATACGTTCCCCATTTCGTTCTTACCTCCGAAGGGTTCATGGTCTCCGTGGCATCGAATTCGGCAATTCCAATCCTAAAGACCACCTTATATCGTACCGGCTCCAAAACAACCGTAAAAGCATCTTCCTTGACATCTTCAAGCCGAAATTCAATCTGTTTCTTTTCAAATTTGTCCCCTCTCGGTATCACAACCACCACTATTGTCTCAGAATAATCCTCGGCAACAAACAACTTGCTGCCCTCAATTCTCACCTGATCTTGACCAAGGGGTTTATCCAACTTGAATTCATCGACAACATTCCCAAATTTGTCTTGGCAACGGATTTCAATGGCTTTTTCTATCAAGTTAACTGGATCCATAATATTTTGATTTTAAACAGATTATTAAAAAGAAAAACTAAAAAGGCCACCTAATTGACATGGTTCTGTTTTATTGTGCAAATATATGAACAATTCAGTATTTTTTCACCCTTGGCGACAAAAAAATTCAGCCCTCGACACCCCATAACAAGAAAATCCCGGCGAAGCCAGGATTTTCAAGAACCAAAAACCAAAATTTATGAAACCTTTTACTTGTAGCCACTCGGCTACAGGTCTTTATGATAAGAACCGCTGCAAAAATACATTTTTTTTGGAATATGCAAGCCCTTTGATGAAAAAAATTGACTTTTTACCTCTTTTTCTCTTGACAGAAACAGTTTTTCCCCTTATATTTGCAACCTAAAACGCAAAACAAATCGTACTATGGGAAAATTCATGGACAAGCTCACTGAAGCCATCATCAAGAACGACGGCCTCTCCGAAACCGAAGCAAAAGCCAAGCTCAACTTGGTTTACATCAAGATGAACCAATCCGAAATCAAGGATTTTGTAGACGAATATGTCGACTGGCTCATGAACGAAAAGAAGCTGAACTATAAGGCCATCCTACAAACGCCCGACAATCAGCTGCACGACATGTACCTGTCAGAGTTCAAACACTGATTCTTTACAACACCACAAAACACGTCCATATCATTCCATCGGAAATCTATGGACGTGTTTTTTATTGATGTTCCAACTTCATTCAATACGCTTGATTGGGAAGTGGCGCATGTCATACAACTCATCAAGGTGCTTCTTGAGCCGACGCGCCATGGGACGGAAGGTATAGTAGGTGATGGTGGCCGAGATAGGTGCACCCACTAAAGGTATCACCTTTCCTACACCCTTCGCAAAACCTTCCTTGGTCATGCTGACGCCAATCCATTGCGCAATCTTGATGGCATATTTTGCCATGACCGTCTCCGAAATCTTGATACTCGCGGTCTTCGAGACCTGGGATACAACCTTTCCTATGGCCTCCACAGCCAACTTGTTGCCCATCGCCACACCCACAAACAGGGTCATAATGTTGAGCGACTCCTCATCCAACTGATTCTTGGCGTCGGTCAACGGTGGCCAGCCGTAGAGATAGAGGAGCTTTTGCATCAACGAGAGGATATGGCCGTAGAACTGCGCCAAATCGGTAGGAATGGTGCCCGCCATCCACCAGCCTCCAGGCAAGCCCATCAACGCCGATGTGCCGCTCACCATGGTCAGATGATAGCTGATGCATTGGTTGGCCAGTTTGTCAATCTCCTTTTTGGTCAGAACATTCAATGGACTCTCGTTGATGGCGGTAATCACCTCCATCGGGGTGCAGAATTTCGACAGTTCCTTGGTCAAGAACTCATCACGGTCAACCTTCACAAAAGGCATCTTCACGCTGGTGGCCAGCACCCTGTTCCACAGGGTCAAGCTCTGGGTGTTTTTTTCGTTGGTCGCTTCACTCATTGGTTTATTCAATTTGTTTTTACGAGTTTCGGCTGCCCAATCCCCCTACCCCCTTAGGAAGGGGGAATTGTGACAGCCCTACATCTCTAAACTAATACCCATATTTCTCCTTCCATTTCTCCCTCAAATTCTTGCGTAATTCCCGTTCGCGAGGGTTATCTTGTGGTACATACAAAACCGTGCCAGAAATTTCAGTTGGCAAAAATTCTTGCTCCACAAAATTGCCCTCGTATGCATGGGCATACTTGTAACCATCATGATAGCCTAGGTCTTTCATCAATTTCGTCGGGGCGTTGCGCAGGTGCAAAGGCACGGGCAAGTCTCCCGTCTCGCGCACCAAGGCTTGCGCAGCATCAATGGCAGCCACGGCGGCATTGCTTTTCGGTGAGGAGGCCAAATAGGTCACGGTCTGCGAGAGGATGATACGGCTCTCGGGCCAACCAATCTTGTTGACAGCATCAAAGCAAGCATTGGCCAACAACAAGGCATTGGGATTGGCATTGCCGATGTCCTCCGAAGAGAGAATCAGCATACGGCGGGCGATGAAGAGCGGGTCCTCCCCTGCCTCTATCATGCGGGCGAGATAATACAAGGCCGCATTGGGGTCGCTACCGCGCATCGACTTGATGAAGGCCGAGATGATGTCATAGTGCATCTCACCCTGCTTGTCGTATTTCACAAGGTTGCTCTGAATGCAGTCCGTGGTGAAGTCATTCGTAACAACCAGTTCCTCTGCAGCCATGTCCAAGTCGTTCAACGATGTGACGACCAACTCAATGGCATTGAGCAGCTTGCGCCCGTCGCCACCACTGATTTTCATTAACGCCTCAGGCTCCTTGACGGTGATTTTCTTGCCAAAATCGTACTCCAATGCCTTCACGGCCTTGGCCAAAAGGATTTCCAAATCTTCCTTCTCCAATGATTTGAGCACATACACCTGACAACGTGACAGCAAGGGCGAGATGACCTCAAACGAGGGATTCTCCGTCGTGGCACCAATCAAGGTGACCAAGCCACGCTCCACAGCACCTAACAAGGAGTCTTGCTGCGACTTGCTGAAGCGATGGATTTCATCGATAAATAAAATAGGTGCCTCGGGTGCCATACGTGCGCGGTCGATGACCTCGCGCACTTCCTTCACGCCACTGCTGACGGCACTCAGTTGAAAGAACTGCCGCTTCACCTGCTTGGAGATAATATAAGCCAAAGTGGTTTTGCCCACACCAGGAGGTCCCCAAAAAATCATTGATGGCACACGCCCGCTTTCGATGGCACGGCGCAACACGGCGTTTTCACCGATAATGTGCTTCTGCCCGATGTAGTCGTCAAGCGTGGTCGGGCGCAGACGTTCCGCTAATGGGATGGTTGATTGCATTACATAAATTTTTGGCAAAGATAACACTTTTACAGGAAAAACCGACTTTTTCACTACCTTTGCACCAAAGAAATGTAAAACATTCAACGAAGTTAAATTTCACCAATGAAAAACATCAAAACCCTTCTTTTTTTCGCCCTGCTTGCTGCCTTCGGGCAATCGCAGGCTTGCACCAATTTCTTGATCACCAAAGGCGCCAGCGTCGACGGCTCCAACTTCATCAGCTATTGCGCCGACTCGCACATCCGCTATGGTGAGCTCTACTTCACCCCTGCCGCCGACTGGCCGGCGGGCAGCATGCGTGTGTGCTACGACCGTGGCACCAATGCACCGCGTGGCAGCGTGCCACAACCGCCTCATACCTACCAAGTGGTGGGCTATATCAATGAGAACCAAGTGGCCCTCGGCGAAACCACCTTCGGTGGTCGTGAAGAGCTGATAGACCCGACGGGCATCGTGGATTACGGCAGCCTCATGTTCATCGCTTTGGAGCGCAGCAAGTCAGCCCGCGAAGCCATCAAAATCATGGCCGATTTGGTGGAAGCCTACGGCTACGGCTCTGACGGTGAGTCGTTCAGCATCAGCGATGCCAACGAGGTGTGGTACATGGAGATCATGCCCAAGGGCTTCACGCCACAGGTGACCAAGGCTGGCGACACCATCAATGCCGACCGAGGTGCAGTGTGGGTGGCTATCCGCATCCCCGACGGTTATGTGAGCGGTCACGCCAATGCCGCAAGAATCACTACCTTCCCTTTGCGCAACGGCAAGACCTCCATCACCGACAAGGACTGGAAAAAGCTTTATAATGAGCAAGTTGAGGTGATTTACAAACACGACATCATCGACTTCGCCCGCCGCAAGGGCTATTTCAGCGGCAAGGACAAGGACTTTGATTTCTCCGCCGCCTATGCTCCCGTCGATTTCAGTGCTGCCCGTGTCTGCGACCTGCGCGTATGGACCATGTTCAACAAGGTCTGCGACGGCATGGACGAGTATTGGGACTATGTCACTGGCAAGGACTTGACACATCGTATGCCGCTGTATATCAAACCGAACCGAAAAATCAGTTTGAGCGACATGATGGCTTTCCAGCGCGACCACTTCCAAGGTACCGAGCTGGACAAGACCAAAGATGTGGGCGCAGGTCCCTTTGGCTCACCCTTCCGCTATAACCCACTTTATTGGGAATACGACGGCAAGCCCTACCTCAACGAGCGCAGCATCGAGGTGGTGCAGACGGGTTTCTCCTTCATCGCGCAGAGCCGTTCGTGGTTGCCCAATCCCATCGGTGGCATCATTTGGTTCGGCGTGGATGACACCAACTCAACGGTTTACACGCCTTTCTATTGCTCCATCAGTGAGGTACCAATCGAATACCGTGTTGGCAACGGCGACATGCTAACCTATAGTGACAATGCCGCTTTCTGGGTCTTCAACCGCTTGGCGCACTTCAAATACCTGTTTTACAACCGCGTGATAGATGACATCCAATTGGTTCAAAATGCATTGGAAAGCGTTTATATGGAGCAGGTCAATTATGCCGATAACGAAGCCTTGAACCTTTACGAACAAGACCCAACCATGGCCATCGCCTACCTCACCGACTTCTCCAACCAAGCGGGACACAATACCGTGGCCACTTGGAAAGAACTGGACAACTACCTTTTAGTGAAATATTTGGACAGCAATGTGAAGCAAGAGGAAAACGGTCAGTTCAAACGCAATGGTTACGGCTATCCAGCCAAGCCTAAGCAGCCTGGTTATCCCGATTCATGGAAAAAGGCTGTGATTGAGGAGACGGGTGATCGTTTCAGAAGGCCTGAATGATTGTTTGAATTCATGTTTGTTGGGCTGTCTTTTCATGGCAGCCGCTGAAAAATGCGGCTGCCACAGTGTGGCAGCCTTACAATCCACCCATATAAGCCTTGATCTCCGCCTCATTCATATTGCGGAAACCATATTCATACACTACTTCCCCGTCTTCCAAAAACACGACGACGGGTAGGTTTCCGTTGATGACTTTCAACAGGCGCGCCACATCGGGATAGAGCAAATCGCGATACTGCGCCGAGCCCGATTCCTCGTAAAACTTTGCAATGTCTTCCTCGTTGCCCATGAAAAGATAGGTGATGTTTTCTTTCGGGAACCCATAGAATTGCTGCATCAAAGAGAGCTTGTGTGCCGCCATCTGACAATACTCGCAACTTGTAGAAAAGAAGCAAATCACCTGTTTACCCTCACGCAGGTTCAATGTTTCCAAAGGGACATCATCCAACATTTCGTTGAAAAGTTCTGTTTGCAGGTTTTGCTCAGGGTCGGAGTTTGAGGTCAAATTGTCTGGGGGTGAAATAACAAAAACAGCAATGCTTGATGCCATAACAGCGAGGATCAGTATCAACCAACGGAATGGTGTCTTCCAGCTTTCCATCCTGTAAATCAGCAGGAAAAGCAGCATCAACAAGCCATTCTTTATGAGGCTTTGTTTGGGGTCGAGTTGGAGAACGTCGCCAAAACAATGGCAGCTGTCGGTGCGACCGAGGGTCAGTGCATATATTAATAATAAGGTATAGCCACCCAGCATGGCCATGCTCCCCCACCAATACAACTTATGCAATGTATGGGAAACCAAGCCGATGCCCAAAACCAGCTCAAGGATGATGGCAAGCCGAGCTACAATGAAAGAGGCGTTAAGGCTAAAGAAATGGTAACTATAAATGTAAATCTCGAAGGAATCCATGTCGATCAGTTTCAGAACCGCCGACACAATAAACACAAGGCCCAGCAGGACCTTCAAAACCGATTTACCGAGAGAATCTGACAACCCCGATTATGGCTTGTTACCGTTATTATTGTTGCCGAAGATGTCATCCCACCAGTGGTGCTCCACGCCCGTCACCTCGTACTCCGACACTTCGTAGCAAATGACCTGTCCCCAGCCCACGATTTCCTTCGACTTGTCGGAACACGAAGAGTTGTCCTCGATAGTGTAATACTCCTCGCCCAAATTCACCACTTCCTCATTCTGGACGGTGGTGCATCTGCAATAGCGCGTTTTCTTGCACGAAGGCAAAACTACCAAAGCCAAGGCAAGTATGACAAACAATAACTTTTTCATTCCCTAATCAAATTTCAGCGCAAAAGTAAGCATTTTTGACTTTATGATGCAGAAATCAAGAAAAAAAACAATGTTTTGTCCTACAAACAAGAAAATTCATAACTTTGCAAGCAAAGAACCGTTGGGGTTCTTGTATAAAAATTGTGGTTTTCTTAATTATACAATACAATTTTAGAAAAAATCAAAAAAAATGAAAACACCGCTAACTAAAATACTAATAGCTTTGCTGATAGTCTTCAGTACACCTTGTTTTGCACAGCTAAGTAGTACTGTAAGTTTCAACTACGATGCTAATGGCAACAGAACATCCCGACAAATTGAAATTGGTCGCAGTATAGGAGATACCGATAGAAGTGAAGATACTGCTTACGCCCCTGTTGACATCTTTGAAAAGCTATCCGTCACGCTTTATCCCAATCCCACAGAAGGACAATTCAGCATAACGATAAATCAGGATGAAGACAATGTAATCCTACATGCAATTCTCACAACTACGACTGGGGAGATTGTTTATGACAAAACCATCCATAATCAAACCGAACGTTTTGAGCTCACAGGTCATCCATCGGGGATCTATCTTCTGGAACTGAAAGCAGCAAATGAAAGCCATATTTGGAAAGTGATAAAAAGATAATCGTTAACCATATATCAATTACATTATGAAAAGATTGTCTTTTATCATCTGTCTGGTTTTTGCAGGCCTATTCCTATATGGACAAGAGACCGACATCACCTTGCCTTCGGGTGAATTCGGAGGATTTAATGCCCAAGATGACGGAGTTGTCGGAGCAATAGGTGGCACAGTAGATGTATCGGCTATGGGAGGAGGTATTTACAGCATTCCTATTTTAGTTCCAGAAGGCATTAATGGAATACAACCCAACCTTTCTGTTTACTATAACAGCCAAAGTGGAAATGGCTTGATGGGTTGGGGATGGAATCTTGGTGGACTTTCTGCAATAACACGTACAGGCCAATGCATGTTCTATGATGACACCATCACTAATGTTGACTTCGAGAACGATCGTTTCTTGCTGGATGGACAAAGATTGATGCTTGTAAACGACGTTCCCTATGGTGGTGACAGCGCTGAATACAAGACAGAAATCGATGGCATGAATAGAATAGTCTCATATACCTGCGATACAACCTCAGGACCCGCCATGTTTACAGTTTGGTTAGCTAATGGTAACATTGCATACTATGGTAGCCGGTATGATTCTAGAATTGGACTGAAAAAGCACAATGATGTGTGCTTATGGCTGTTGGACAGTGTCGTAGATAGAAATGGCAATTATATGAGTTATCATTATTTTCGAGGAAACATTATGTATTATTTGGATCATATTGAATATACTGGAAACAAAACTGATGACACCTTGGTATCACCACAATACAAAGTCAAGTTTATATATGAACAGGGAGAGAGGTTGGACAAAGAACATTGTTTTGTTGGGAACTATTCCTTGTGGCAAACTAAACTATTGAAAGGCATCAAAGTATATCATTTGCCAACAGTGACTCTCCAACATCAATACGATTTTGATTACGATGAATTGGGGCTTTATCCAAATCTGTACTCCTACGGACAATACTCCTCCCCTGAGCAACTTGCCTATTACTATAATCGTCTTAAAACCATTGTGCTCAGTAAAGGAGATTACCATTACAACCCAACAAGAATCGAATGGGGAGAAAACGACTATAAAGAGACCAACAACAGACAAATGTATGTGGTTACTCAGAATATAGGAAACGACCAAAGTTCATACGATTTTTTTAATGACAAAATCAAATTCTCAGGTGATTTCAATGGAGACGGACTGACAGACATTGTCGTTTATGAATACGGCACTCCAAATCGAGCCAGAATATACATCAACCAAGGAAATTATAGAATACAAGAGCAAAACCAACTCCATACCAAACTGAGATTTCGGCAATTGCCATATTATTTCCAGCTAAATGACAACACAGATTGGATCTATGTGGCCGATTTTAATGGCGACGGACTCGATGACCTGCTGTGCCTAAGCAGGGATAGAAGCGGTATATTTAGAGATAGAATCTACCTCACTGGCTATTTTGCCAGATTGAACCAAGGAGAAGTTGTTTTTGATTCCATTCCCACTGAAGATTCTTATTACAAAATAAAAAAAACTTATGCCGAAGCCATTCTTGTGGGAGATTTCTTAGGGGAAGGGAAATGCCAGTTTTATATGCAAACCTATGACCCAAGCAAAGAAGAAGAAAGCTCCGAGGTGGCTTATTTGTTTCAGTATCGGGATGGTGAGTTTAAAAAGACAACCCATATCAACAACGCTTTCCTTTATGCTGAGAAATTCACGGCAGCGGACTTCAACGGAGATGGTGCGACCGAAATCATCTATTCCAGTGAAGCTTCCCCAACTTGCCAATTAGTAAAACTAGTAAAGAAAAGCGGCGAAAGCGGTTTCCGCTATCATACCATTGCCAATTTCAGCGGAGGCGTGACTCATTCGCATAAAATCTTTCTCGGGGATTTCAACGGTGACGGGCATATAGACCTGCTCACTTATGTTCCAGGCTCTAATGGGAGTACAGGTAGTTGGCAAATCAATCTTTTTAAGGGTGATAAGCTTGAATATACTTGCTATTCCATCAATGCCGAAGATATCGGCATAGGAGACCCTGGTAATCACAGTTTCACGTTGCATGACCGATTGAACTCCGACTTTGCATTCATTGAAGTTGCAGACATGAATGGGGATGGAAAATCTGACATTGTTTTGAAGAGATGGTCCGGAGGAAATGATGTCTTAAGAGTATTATATGCTCCACTTCGAAGAATAAATGGCGAGACTCGTTTTGCCGATATTCAAGAATACTCAGTAAACCTAAATGGAAACGACAATGATCAAACCGCATGTGTTGGAAACTTTTTTGGAACAGAGACAGCATGCATTGCCTTCACAACTTTAGCTTGGAGCAGATCCCCCATTCCCAACCGTTATGGTGTCAATTGCATCACTGACGGAATGGGTAATAGAACCGGGTTCTCTTTCGGTTACCTTACATACAATCCGTTAAATAGCGACAACATTTACACACTCATTAACCCTGGTGCCAACCTCGGCAATAACATCTACCATATCGCCATACCTCTGAAAGCTGTTAAGGAAATCAAGGTAGACAATGCTTACAACAACTCCATTCCCATCGCCCGAACACGCTACTCCTACACAAATGCTTTTGCCCATAGGAAAGGGCGCGGTTTCCTCGGGTTTGAAAGTACTATTTCGGAAAGAGCCATAGGTTCGGTTATCAAAAGCAAAACTGTCAGCGATAGTGAAATCCAAAGCATGGACAACCTTTGCCTTGCTATGCCATCAACAACAAGAGTGTATGACAAACATAATTATCTTTTGAGCGATACCGAATACGCATATCGAAAGTTCAAGTGTTTAAAAGACCCAAAGAATAAAGTCTTCATCATTAGGCCGAAAAAACAAATCACCGACAACTACGAAACACTTGGAAACAGAAGTTTCCTAAGAAGACGGATAACGGAATATTCCTATAATTCAGATATCATCGTGTTCTATAATTTATACAAAAATGCTGTTTTGGCAAAAACCACCAAAATTGGCACTCATGGCACCATGACGGATTCCATAAATGAATGCGAATATCTGACCACGACGGAAACCGAATATCACCCCAATAATATCTCACATTGGGTATTAAGCCGTCCAAAAAATGTCATATCGACCAAGAGAAAACTCAACGACACCATTATCATTAAAGAAAAAACAACTTACAATTATTATTCAGGCAATCCATTTTTACCCATGGACACATATACCTATCCCAACGATGAAAACACTCTGGGCACATATACAAAACATATCTATAATAAGTTTGGCCTTGTTAAGAGGGAGGTCACTAATAGTTTCATAGGAAATCTTCAATCCATAAAGAGTTACCAATACAGCCCAGACGGCCGCTTCCTCGAAACCGAGTCAACTATCAGTACAGATTGCGGCGTATACACAAATAGTTATGTATACAATCCCTATTACGGCAATCTTCGCATAGCCAAAGATTGCAATGGCTTCGGTGCATATAGCAGCAACAGCGACCGAATGGGCATTACAGTTTATTCAAGCAACCTTGACCCACAAGAAAACACCGTTGGCGGTAGTGCCTCATACAGCGCCGTCAGATGGCTTGAAGGATCAGGGTATGAGAGATTTGGCTATTTCTTGCCAGCGTCAGTTTATTTCAAATGGAAATGGCAACAAGGCAAAGCGGAATCGCTTGTGATTTACGATGCCGCTGGCCGTGAATTAAGAAGGGTTTCTTTCGGGCTCACCATGAACGACACCATATATGTAGACACACGTTACGACAGTCAAGGGAGAGTTTGTGAAACCACGGAACCTTATTTCGCAAATGAAGGGCATCTTTCTGTTGGAAAGACTGCCTACGAATATGATGACTACGATAGACTGACAAAAACCACTGTTTATGACAAAAACGGGGAGGTTTTGTTTGTTACACATAAAGATTACCTCGGATTGGAAACCATAACAACTACCTGTCGGAACAACGACAATAAAGAAATGTTCACAGACCGCTTGAATATCATGGGATGGAAAGATTGCCATATCGATTACCTCAATCCCAATGTTCCTTCCAACCCAGCAAACCAAGTTGTCGTTCAGTATGGCTATTACGCCGATGGCAAGCTCGCTTGGGCTAAAACCACAAGTAACGGCAATATTAACAACAATGACACAAAAATATCAATGGAATATGATGCCTTGGGCAACCGCATTCGACTCACAGACCCAGATTACGGCACGGTAAATAGTTATTACAATGCTTTCGGCCAATTGTGTTGGACAACCACACCAAAAGGCGACACAACAGCATATGAGTATGACGGATTAGGGCGCATTGTAATTCGCACGGAAACAAGCCTCAACGACAACAATCGTGTCATAACACGCTGGAATTACAGGGAAGACGAAAGCAGAAAAGGGCTACTTGACAACATCAACCATAACAGTGGAAATCAGCTTGTCTTCTACAAGTACGATAATTTGAACCGACTTGTTCTTGTCACAGACTCACTAAACAGCGGCCACTTCGATACGCATTACCAATATGATGAGTTTTCGCGCGTAAAAAAAACAGTGTATCCAAGCCAATATATGACAAGAAATGTCTATTCAGACGTGACAGGAATTCTTGTAGCCATCAAAGATGAAAACTGGCATACGCTATGGAAGCTAAACAAGTTGAACGCTATGGGGCAAATCGTTGATTACCAAACAGGCGATGGCACCGTTTCAAGTCGTAGCTACGACAACATGCACAGGCTGGAAACCCAGTTGGCAATGAACGGAACAACGACCATCCAGGATTTCATTTACGAATACGACGACTTCAGCAATTTGACAGCACGGACAGAAAACAAATACGCCACACCCATAACAGAACGCTTCACCTACGACCGTCTCAACCGCCTTGACAGCATCAAGCTTAACAGTGTTTATAGCCTAATGGAATATGACCCGCACGGGCGCATCCTCAGCAAGCAGGCCGATGGGCAGACAGTGTTTAGCGGAGCGCAATACAACACCTACGACCAACTTGGCAACATGAAACCCCATGCCATCAGCAGTGCAACCGTCCCGAACGGCTCAGTGCTCACTTCCCACCTTGAGTCCGACTACACTACATTCGACAAGGTGAAGAGCATGACAAAATACGACAGTAACAACAACGTGGAGCGCACGCTTGCCTACACCTACGGCTACGACCACCAACGCATTGGGATGGAGGAACGCTTAGGCAACAGCCCGTACCGCACCAAGACCTACGTGGGAAATTGCGAATTCAACCACGACGATGCCTGCATAAAAACGTTTACTTATCTCAGTGCCCCCACAGGCTTGTTCGCCGTAAATGTGAAGGAAGTGGGCGGATATTATGCCGATGACATAAGCGCACAACGCCTCCTCTATCTGCATAAGGACCATTTGGGCAGCATCACCACCATCACCGACGCCCTCGGGAACATCGTACAGGAGTTGAGTTACGACGCATGGGGCAACCTGCGGAATCCCACCACATGGAGTGGAAGCTTCACGGGCACTCCTTTGATTGACCGAGGCTTTACTGGGCATGAGCATCTCTATGGCTTTGGACTTATTAATATGAATGGGCGGATGTATGACCCTGTAATGAGTTCATTCCTCTCGGTGGACAGCTATGTACAGGACCCAGAGAATTCGCAGAACTTTAACCGATATGCTTATTGCTTCAACAATCCGCTGAAGTATACCGACCCAAGCGGTGAAGTGGTTGTGATTGACGATATTGTTGCTGCCGCCATTGTAGGAGCCATTATCAACGGAGTGGTGCAAACGGCTTCGGGGCATGTCGGTAATTTTGGAGACTGGTGTTTAGCCACGGTCATTGGCGGTGCCGCTGGCGCGGCTGGAGCTTGGGCTGGCGGTGCGGCTGCAGGCTCTCTAGCAGGTTTTTACGGCGGTGCCGTTAGTGGTGCCGTTGGTGGTGCAACTGGAGGTTTCATCAACGGAGCTGGCAATACATGGATGAACGGTGGCAGTTTTGGTGACGGCTTGGCGAGCGGCTTCTATGGAGCAGGAACTGGTTTCATCACCGGAGGAACAATGGGAGGTTTATTTAGAGGCATTAGTGCCCAAAATAGGGGATATAATTTTTGGAATGGAACACGAATTGATTATTATGTTTACGATGACATCCCTTTGTCACTTAGTGAGAAAATAACAGATGACGAATTTCTCCAAAAACGAGTTAAAGAAATATTTTCAATAGAAGTTGATAATTTGGGATTAAAAAAGATAACAACATCTTTCATTAGTGATATTAAGAAAATAAAAAACCCCATTACTTCTATTAATGAAGATGGCTTGTTCGTGCATTCAGATGGTAGAAAAGTTGCTGGTTTCGGTATTGCTACAGACTGGGGAAATCAGGAACTCCATATATCTCCTTATGCTACAGGAGCTGATGCTGTTACTTTTCAAGAGGTAGTTGGGCATGAGTTAATCCATACATTCCATAATTATGTCGGACTTTATACATTTAATAACGAATTGAATAATTTGTATAGTGAACGTTATGCATGGTCATATTCTTTCATGGTTCAGTTTACGAACGGAAATTTTGAACAATCAGGAGCAATTTTTGCAAAACAAATGGAATTAGGTTATTGGGGATTCTATCCACCAGAGTTTTCAATACCAGCTGACCGTAAATTCTCAATGTCATGGTTAATAAAAGGATGGTTCTAATCGTCGTGTTTACGATGATAATTTCAAATGTGATAAAAGGCCAGAATTGTACATTTGTAAATGAAAGCCTTCCACAAGATTGTAGTTTCTCGTTGATTCTCAATGAAGAAAAAGATAAGTATTGTTTATTGCTTGGTTATTGGACATCAGATGATAGTTATGGTTTCATTACAATATCATACGGAAATTGTGAAACATCTCGAAGAAAAATCACCACAATAGACTATAAAAACGGTTTTCAAATGACTTTCAAAAAAAGATGCGGCGATGTTCTAGTTTTGAAAAAGGGATTTGCCCCGTTTGCGAATATGTCATTCAAATTCGACGGTGAAAGCACATTTGATATTTCCGCTCTTTTTGATGCTTTTTCTTATTATGACGAGGATAGAGACAATTTCCGAAGCAAAGAATACCATTCGTTTAAACAAGGGAAATACCAGTATGGTGTATATTGTATAGAATTATTCAATGATGGACGTTATCAATATAAAATCCGGGATATATTGTTTTCTTCGGGTAAGTATGAAAGAGAAGGGCGTTTATTACAATTTTTCGATACAGGGTTAGATGCTGCTTTCTATGGCATTATAAAATCGGAGGGTATTGAAAGTCGGTTTTTCCCGGGTGAATTAAGAGGGATGGTGTTTAAACTTATTTCACAATAATCGTTTTAATTCAAAAAGTACATATAATTTCGTGAAAACCATTATCTTTGTCGGCAAAAGGAAGGCTTATGCCAACTAATACTAGGTTAATTCAGGGGATTGCAAATCCCCGTTTCAAAGCCAGCGGATTACAAATCCGCTGGAACAGGGTTCCAATCGGTCCTATGTCTGTAGGTTTGTTTAATTCAATCTATTACAACGCTAATTATTAAATTTTAAGTTATGAAAACAAAACTCCAAACACACATATGTACAATTTCATGCACTTTATTTTTATTGCACTTACTCATGGTCTCGTGCATTAAACCAAAAACCTGCCATCAGGCAGTCAAAGTGGTCAACAATTCGGAAA
>JAFRRE010000058.1 GCA_017428285.1 Bacteroidales bacterium
ATGGGTCAGATGAAGGAAGCGATGGGCAACATCGAAATGAAAGAATTGGCTAACAACATCAAATAAAGAAGAACATGGCTGAAGATTTTTTCCAAGGATATTGGGGTGCCTCGCTTGAGGTGCTCAAGAAATACAACTGCCGCGTGTGGAGTCAGGCCGAGTGCCAGACCACGGGTGGCCTTTTCAAAGGCACAATCCTGCCTCGCGCCGCCTTCCAGGATGACCAGCATATCGTCATGAAGGTCAACACGGGCTACAACATCGGCGTCGACATCAGCACCATCACGGGCATGGTCGAGACCGACTACAAGAAAGCCAACTACCACATCCCGGAGAAGGAATTTCCTTATACCGAGGGACTTCCGCACGTGAAGCTGCTCGGCACGGGTGGTACCATTGCATCACGTTTGGACTACCGCACGGGTGCCGTGATTCCCGCTTTCTCGCCGGGTGAGCTGTATGGTGCCGTGCCGGAGCTGGCCGACATCTGCAACCTCGACACCGAGAAGGTGTTTGCCGTGTTCTCTGAAAACATGTCGCCCAAGGAATACATCGCCTTGGCCAAGAAGATTGGCGAGGAGATCCAAAACGGCATCGACGGCATCGTCATCGGCCACGGCACCGACACGCTGGCCCACACCGCCGCCGCCCTGACTTTCATGTGCCAGAACCTGCCTGTGCCGATTGTCTTGGTCGGCTCGCAGCGTTCATCGGACCGTCCGTCATCCGACGCCGCCTTGAATCTGATGCATGCCATGACCGCTGCCGGTCACGGCGACGTGGCCGAGGTGATGGTCTGCATGTTTGGCCCCACCTCCGACGAGTACGGCTTCCTGCACCGTGGCACGCGTGTGCGTAAGATGCACTCCTCGTATCGTTCCACCTTCCGCACCATCGGTGACACGCCCGTGGCTACCGTGGACCGCAAGCGTGGCGTTGTGCCGATCAAGGAGGTCTACAACCACCGCCGCAACGACCGCGACGTGAAGATCATCCCGACCTTCGACAACCGCGTGGCCATCCTTTACTACTATCCCGGCATGAAGCCCGATGTGCTTGACGCCTTGGTCGACAACGGCTATCAGGGCATCGTATGGGACGGCACCGGCTTGGGTCACGTCAACCGTGGCATGTTCGACGCCATCCAGCGTGCCACCGACAAGGGCGTGCACCAATACATGACCGTGCAGACCATCTGGGGTTATGCCCACATGTTCGTCTACGACACTGGCCGTGACCTGATGGATAGAGGCATCATCCCCGCTGGCAACATGCTCGCCGAGACCGCCTACATCAAGTTGGGTTGGGCCTTGGGTCAGACGCACGACAGAGAAGAGGTGAAGAACATCATGCTCACTCCAGTCAACAGCGAAATCACCCCGAGAGAGCCTTACAACGGTTACTTGGTCTACCAAGGCGGAGTGCCCGAGGTGGAGGAATTTATCCGCAAGGTGCATAAATAATAAAGGTGTCGACATGTCCGACATTTGCTACTCATATAAAATGTAATTAGACCATGCCATTTTCTGACTTTAAAACCCTGAAGCGTCTGTTGAAATCAGACTTGAGTGCTCTTCCCTTGATAAAAGTGGCTCTGCTGGGTGATACAGCAACGCAGTTTCTTGCCACAGCCATTCGAGGGACCGGCGTGGAGCGAGGCTATCATGTTGACCTCTACGAGGCAGAATACGACCAAGTGGAAAGGCAACTGCTTGACCCAACAAGTGAATTCTACGAATTCAATGCAGACTTCATTATATTGTTTCAAAGTACACACAAACTTGGCGAAAACCATGCGATGCTCAGCTCGGAACAACAGACCACAATGGCTCAGGATCGACTCAACTTCGTGGCCTCAGTATGTTCCAATCCTGCCCTCGAAGGCAAAAAGATCATCTATTTCAACTATCCTGAGATAGATGATGCCGTGTTTGGCAGCTATGCCAACCATGTGCCACAATCGCTGACATGGCAAGTGAGGAGGCTGAATTGCGGACTGATGGATTTGACGCAACAGTACCCGAACCTCTTTATTTGCGATATTGCAGCGCTGCAAAACAAGTTGGGACGCGATGCCATGTTTGCCGCCAATGTTTACACCAGCACAGAGATGGTGTTGAGCATGGATGTGTTGCCTTATGTAGCAGGTCGCGTGATGGACATTGTGTGCGCCATTAAAGGGCAATTCAAGAAATGCCTCATTTTGGACCTTGACAACACGGTATGGGGTGGCGTGATTGGTGATGACGGACTTGAAGGCATCCAGCTAGGTCATGGACTAGGCATTGGCAAGGCTTTCACTGAGTTCCAGATGTGGGTCAAGAAGCTCAAGCAGCGTGGTATTATCATTTGTGTAGCCTCGAAGAACAATGAAGAGACTGCCAAGGAACCCTTTGAGAAGCATCCTGACATGGTGCTCAAGCTGGACGACATTGCTGTGTTCCAAGCCAATTGGGAGACCAAAGTCGACAATATACGTACCATTCAAAGCATTTTGAACATCAGCTTTGATAGCATGGTGTTCTTGGATGACAACCCCTTCGAACGGAATATTGTACGCGAAAACATCAAAGGCATCACCGTGCCTGAGTTACCCGAAGATCCTGCGGATTACTTGGAATACCTTTATGGGCTGAATCTATTTGAAACCGCCAGCTACAGTTCTGCCGACAAAGACCGTACGAAGCAATATCAAGTGGAGGCTCAACGCGTGTCGCTGAGCAAGACCTTCACCAATGAAGCAGACTTCCTCAAATCATTGGATATGGTTTCTGTCGTAAGTGGTTTCACCAAATTCAATACGCCCCGTGTCGCACAACTTACCCAAAGGAGTAACCAGTTTAATTTGCGTACTGTCCGATACACTGATGCCGACATCGAATCATTCGCATCGGATACAGAAGTGATTGACCTGAGCTTCACCTTACAGGACAAGTTTGGCGACAATGGCTTGATCGCTGTCATCATCATGAAGCCGAAGGACAAAGAAACACTCTTTGTGGATACTTGGTTGATGAGCTGTAGGGTATTGAAACGTGGTGTAGAGAATTTCACTTTGAACACCATGGTGGAGATTGCCAAGTCAAAGGGATACAAGCGAATCATAGGAGAATACCTGCCAACGCCTAAGAATGGCATGGTGGCATTGCATTATCCAGAACTTGGTTTCAAACCCATAGAGGGCAGCCCAACTGCCCAATGGGTTCTCGATTTGGAGAACTACCAGCCCCGCGAGTGTTTTATTGTTGCTAATGAATAAGTTATGACAATTGCCGAATTAGCAGAACAGACAGGGAAAATAGAACACACTTATCAGGTGACTCCTGAAGTGTACCATGCGTTCCAGTTATGCAGTGGCGACTTCAACCCGTTACACACTGACGTGGCTTTTGCCCAAAGCAAAGGCTTTAACGATTGCGTGATGTACGGCAACATCTTGAATGCCTTTATCAGCCACTTTGTAGGGATGCTGCTTCCGACAAAGGAGGTGATGATTCAGAGCCAGGACATCAGTTTTCACAAGCCTGTGTTCATGAACGACAAAATCGCCTTAGAGGCCACAGTGGATACTGTTTCCGAGGCTGTCGGCATCATTGAGTATAAATTGAAATTCAGGCGCATAAGTGATGGCGTCAAGCCCGAGCTTGTCGCCAAAGGCCATGTGCAGATAGGATTATTGAAATGATCGACAAAGAGTTAACAAATCAATTGGAGCAGCTTGCCAAAAAGATTCGGGTGGATATCATACGCACTGGATATTTGGCAGGCAAGAATGGCGCCCACTTTGGAGGCAGCCTCTCCCCTGTTGAGATATTGGCAGTGCTGTATTCCTGCTTTGTCTCCTTCGACAAAAACGATATGGAGCATCGTGACAGGGTCATCCTGAGTAAGGGTCACGCCGCCTTGGCACACTACTGCACTTTGTATGAATGCGGAATCATGACCAAAGCAGACCTCGACTCGTTTGAGCAGAATGGCAGTGACATTGTCGCCCATGCCAAACGAAACTTATCGAGAGGTTTGGATTTCTCTGGAGGCAGCCTAAGCCTTGGCACCTCATATTCCGTTGGCGTTGCCCATGCCTGCAAGCGCAAAGGCCTTAACAACCACATATACACCCTTATCGGAGACGGTGAAATGAATGAAGGTCTGATCTGGGAAGCACTGATGTTTGCTGGACACAACCGTCTTGACAATCTCACCATCATCATAGACCACAATCACCTTCAGGCTGATGGCACTATCGAGGAAGTGATGAACACCGCCCCACTTGAAGACAAACTGAAAGCTTTTGGGTTCGATGTTATTCAGGTAGACGGGCATTCCGTGAGTGAGTTATACGACGCTTTTAGTCAACAGCCAAACGGCCGTCCAATGGCCATCATAGCAGAAACAGTGAAGGGCAAAGGCGTTTCATTTATCGAAAACAAAGCCAAATGGCATCACAGCAGCCTAAACGAGGCCCGTTACCAAAAGGCGCTAAAAGATTTAGGAGAGGAGGTAGAGAATGGCTAATATGAATGTTCAACAATATGCTGGCTCAGGACAGGCTGCGGCCATATTTGGGATGTATTTGCCTGACCATATCGAGGAGTACCCCAATGTACAAGTGCTCTCCGCCGACATGTCGGTGGCAGCCAGCCTTGACCGTTTTATTTATCAAAGCCCCGAAAAATTCACCGAATTAGGTATAGCTGAGCAAAACCTGGTAGGAATATCTGCTGGCATGGCCTCAGAAGGCTATACATGTGTGGCCGTTGCCCAAGCCGCCTTCATTACTATGCGAGCCTACGAGATGGACCGCCAATATTTAGGCTATATGCAAAACAAGGTTATCCTTGTCGGTTTGAATTCAGGCTTCTATCTCCAATACTTTGGCAACACTCACTACTGCATAGAAGACCTGGCCATCATGCGCCAGATTCCTGGAATGACGGTCTTGTCTCCCGCAGATGCGGGCGAAGCCGTCATGGCCTTTGAGGCTGCATTGAATTGCCCAGGTCCGGTTTACATCCGACTCACAGGTGGCTCGCAAGCTCCTACGGTTTATCATGAGACTTGCCCGTTTACCATTGGCAAAAACAATATACTCCGTGAAGGTCAGGATGTCTGTCTCTTTACCACAGGTGCTTGTACGGGCTACTCCATCCAAGCCGCCGAAATCCTGTCTCAACAAGGCATAGAAACACGGCTTGTGGATGTCCATTCGTTGAAACCATTTGACACCGAGTCTGTTAGAGAAGCCAAGAACTGCAAGTTGATCATATCGGCTGAAGAGCACAACATAGTTGGCGGTCTTGGCACTGCCATTGCAGACGTTTTGGCTGAGGAGGGAGGCTATCCCCCACTCTTGAAATTGGGTGTCAAAGACCGTTTCTCCAAGCCCGGTGATTATGATTATGTGATGCATCAGCACAGGCTCTCGCCCGAATTGATTGCTGAAGACATCAAAAACAAATTACAATCGTTATAAATGAATAAGAATCAAAATATTAAATAGTTATGGAAAGATCTGAAATTTACGAAAAACTCAACGAAATCTTTTGTGACGTGCTGGATTTAGACGAGGTGCACCTTACTGATGCTTCCGTTGCCGACGACATCGAGGAATGGGACTCCCTGAGTCATATCCAGTTGATTGTGGCCATCGAAAAAGCCTTTGGAATCAAGTTCACTTCTCTTGAGATCATGAAGTGGAACAATGTGGGCGAGATGGTGAATTCAATCATTGCCAAAAAGCAATAATCGATGGTTATCAACTCTTTTAGGTTCTTAGCCTTTTTTGCAGTAGTCTTCTTGGTTTATTTCTTGCCGTGGATGCGACAGCGTCACACGCGGCAGAACCTATGGCTATTGCTTGCCAGTTATTTTTTCTATGGCTTCGTGGATTGGAAGATGCTTCCAGTCCTTTTGGCCATTACGGTGGCGTTTTGGTTTTTGGGCGGATTCATCCGCAAGGCCATTGACCGCGGTAATGCGAAAGCGGCATCGCGTTTTACAACGCTAGGTGTCTTATTAGGCATAGGACTCTTGTTTTACTTCAAATACCTAAACTTTTTTGCTGGTTCTTTCGCTAAACTACTTAATGCCGTTGGGTTGCATGTCAGTTGGTCCACGCTGAACATAGTCCTTCCCGTTGGTGTGAGCTTTTTCACTTTCAAGCTCATCAGCTATGTGATAGAGATCCATCGCGAGAAGATCCAGCCCAGCGAGAGCTTTCTGGAGTTTGCCACCTATATTGCCTTCTTCCCCACCATCATGGCAGGTCCTATCGACCGCCCCGGAAAGTTCCTTCCCCAGTTGCGCCAAGCCCACCAGTTCAACTATAACTTGGCCATGGACGGTTGCCAACAGATATTATGGGGTATCTTCACCAAGATGGTCATAGCCGACAGTATTGCAGCAATCACTCATGACGCATGGTCTATTTATACTGAAAAGAGTTCTTGGTACCTTATTTACGCCATCTTGTTATCGCCAATACAAGTCTATGCCGATTTTGACGGTTATTCCAACATGGCCATTGGCGTGGGTAAGATTTTGGGCTTCAACATCACGAAGAACTTTGACCATCCGCTGTTGGCACGCAACGTGTCAGAATACTGGCGTCGTTGGCATATTTCCCTAACGGGTTGGATCACGGACTATGTGTTCATGCCGCTCAATGTCAGATTCCGCAATTGGGGTAATTGGGGCATCTTCCTGGCCATCAGCATCAACCTTATTGTGATTGGTATGTGGCACGGGGCGAATTGGACCTATGTCTTGTTCGGTGTTTACCACAGTTTGCTTTTCTTACCGCTCATACTTACCGGGAAGTTTGGAAAGAACAAAAAGCTCAAGCCTGGCCGATGGGGTTGCATACAATTTAAGGACTTTTTAGGTATGATTGGAACCCATCTCCTGATGGCTCTTGGTCATATCATCATCTTCTCAGCAGGAGTACCATCCATTATCCGGTTTTTCAAATGCATGGTAAATGGAGATTGGTCTTTCGTCAATCCTTTTTCAACGCTTTCTTGGTATGCCATCTTGTCTATTGTGGTACTGCTGGTCTTGGAATGGTTCACCAGAAACAAAGAATTTGCCATACAACGCGAGTCTAAAGACTACACGAACAAGACCTTTAGGATTGTGTTCCTCGACATGTTGCTGGCTTTGGCCATTGTGATTTTTAGTGCGAGTGCCAACGCAGAGTTTGTTTATTTCCAATTCTAATTCAATGACTATGAAAAGGTTTATAAAGCTTTTTGGTCTTTTCTGGCTATTACTCATTTTGGCTATTGCTTGTATCCGAATCGTATGGATTCTGGTAACACCCAATATTATGGAAAGAGACACCCTAGGCAAAGATATCCATACGGTTGTTTTGGGAGGGTCGGTAGGAAGGGCAGATTGGAATGATAGCATAATCCCTGGTTCTAAGAATCTATGTGGCCACGCAATGACTTTTGGCGACGCGCTGAACAACTTGAAGTGGGCAACTGAATATAACGAGAATAAACCTGACACGGTCATACTCGCAGCAGGTCTGGTGTCGGTGGCTTATTTTTTTGATGAAGTAGACGTTCCTGAAGCGCTGTTAAAAAGGGATGAGGAGAAAAGAAATATCTTAAACTATTCCGTATTCTTTGATAACTATAAAAACCACATCGAATATTGGGAATACATACTTGTTTCTTTTCCATACAAGAACCTTGAGGCTTACAAAGGTGTTGAAGGTGATTTTTCCACCCAAAGTCATAATGCAATAAACCATCCACTTGCCTATAATCAAATCAACACAGCAATTGAACGGGCAAAAGAATACGACAACCAAAATCCACTATCCGAAGAGTATCTTAAAACACATTTCACATATCAACTCGACAACCTTCGCAAGATAAAGGAGTACTGTGATGCCCACCAACAAACGTTTATTATCTTGAACACTCCCATGTACAAAATCTTAGATATGGCGAGTGACAAGGGCTATCGGCAGTTGCTATGTTCGGAGTTAGGGGATAGTACACTTGTAGCAGATTATAGTCGCTTTAAAGTACCTGATTCAACCTATTTTAGAGATCCAGAGCATTTAAATACCAAAGGGGCTCAATATTTTGGTGAACATATTGCAAGAGAAGGTCTACAATTACAATATGCAATAGACTATTGTAATAATTAGCTTTTGCATTTCAGTTGTTGGAGGAATTTTCCTAATTTTGCACGCTCAAAACCGAATCATCTATGCGCTTCAACTCCATCCAGTTTGCGTTATTCCTACCGATAGTTTTCCTACTTTATTGGTTTGTCTTCGACCGTTTCATCAGCAAGTCGAGGCACCAATTGAGGTTGCAGAACGCTTTCGTAGTGGTGGCCAGCTATATTTTCTATGGTTGGTGGGACTGGCGTTTCTTGGTGCTCATTGCCTTCACATCGTTCTGCTCATGGGGCAGCGGATTGCTGATAGGAAAAGCTGAAACCAAGAAAAAGGCCAAAACATGGATGTGGATAAACATTGTGCTCAACCTTGGCATTCTAGCTCTTTTCAAGTACTACGACTTCTTCGCTACAGAGTTTGCCAATTTGTTCAATCTATCCACAGACGGACTGCTGCTGAGGATTATCCTTCCTGTGGGCATTTCGTTCTACACTTTCCAAGCCTTGAGTTATTCAATAGACATATACCAAGGCAAGATAGAGCCAACGAAAGACATTGTTGCCTTCTTCGCATTCATATCGTTCTTCCCCCAACTGGTGGCAGGCCCCATTGAGAGAGCGACCAACCTTTTGCCTCAATTCCTGAAAAAGCGCGAATTCAATTATGATAACGCTGTTGATGGTACGAGGCAGATACTTTGGGGCCTTTTCAAGAAGATTGTGGTGGCCGACAACTGCGCGACGTTTGTCGACCAGGTGTTTGCTACTTACCCGGAACAAAGCGGAAGCACCCTATTCCTTGCTGCCGTCTTCTTCTCTTTCCAGATCTACGGTGATTTCTCTGGCTACTCTGACATTGCCATAGGTACAGCCAAGCTATTCGGAATCAAGCTGATGCGAAACTTCAACGTCCCTTATTTCAGTCGTGACATTGCCGAGTTCTGGCGCAGGTGGCACATCAGCCTGACAACCTGGTTCCGCGACTATGTTTATTTCCCTATGGGAGGTAGTCGCGTCTCAAAGGCCAAGATCGTCAGAAACACTTTTGTCATCTTTCTTGTGAGTGGGTTTTGGCATGGTGCCAATTGGACCTATATCGCGTGGGGAGCCTATCACGCCATCCTTTTCCTTCCACTAATACTTTTAGGAAAAAACAGGAAGTACCGCAACATCGTGGCGGAGGATCGTTTCCTGCCTACTATCAAAGAGTGTTTTCAGATGTCGCTGACCTTCCTGCTTGTCGTTTTAGGCCGTGTCCTTTCCCGGTCTAGAAGTATTGGGCAAGCCTGGGAATATTTTTGCGGAATGTGCAATGAGAGTTTGTTTAGCAAGCCTTTTATGTATGTCGGTACAAAAAAGACTATGCTGCTAATTGCCATGATGATGGTTATTGAATGGGTTACCAGAAAGAAAGAGCATGCATTACAATATGGCCCAAAAATCCCATCCTGGTTGGCATGGATTTTTAGTGCGGCAATCGTGTTGATCATATTAGAGTATGGAGGCAATAGCCAATCATTCATTTATTTCCAGTTTTAATGATGAAAAGGTATTTAATAAGAATATTACTCTTTATAGGTCTTCCAATACTTGTATTGTTGGCTGTTTATTACATAACAGATCCGTTCAAGACATTGCGTCCCTTTAGTCTACAATACTTTGACGATACCAATAGGGATTATCTATCAACGGAGTTGTTTTTGAGGAACGATTCGGTGTATCATTACAACTCTTTCATTTTTGGAAGTTCCCGGTGTTGTGGTTTCAACACTTACCATTGGAAACATTACCTTCCGGAAGAATCGAGGCAGTTTATGTTTCAAGCATGGGGAGAGACCTTGACGGGCATTGAGGAAAAAATTGATTATATAGACCATAATGGAAACGAAATCAATAATGCATTTGTATTGTTCGACATTCCCGGCACTTTTGCAAAAGACCAATTGCCGAAATCCGTTGTGAAAATCAAGCATTATAAGTTTTCAGGGCAATCAAAGTTGGCATATCAGTCCCAACTGTTTTACCAGTTTTCCCAAAAACCATCAAAATGGGTTTCTTCTGTAATTCAGTATAGAAGCCCAATAATGGTGGAATTCCCTGTTGATTCTATCAGTAATGATTGGGGGCCAAAGTCGAGGCTTGTTGACATTTACCGCCAACCGCAAAAAGACAGTTTATCCAATTGTACTGCCAAATCCAGAGCTGTTTTTCTGAAACAAATCGAACATAAGACGGATGATGATTTACAAGAAAGCGAACCTTTAATAAACGAAAAGTTTTATAAACAATTGACCCATATCAAAGATGTTTTCGACAAGCATCAGACTGATTATAGAGTTGTTGTTTCTCCTGCTTATTGTTATACACATCCTAGCATAAACCCAAAAGATTTGGCCATTCTTCAGGACATTTTCGGGAAGGACAAAGTGTTCGATTATTCGGGAAAGAATGATATGACCACAGATTGCTACAACTTCTCAGACCCCAATCATTTCGGATCGAGTGTGGGATGGCAAATCATTGAGGATATCTATAACAAGCAATAATTTAACAATAGTTGAGTCTATAGGTTACTCAACCCTATCCCATTCGCGATATTCCTCTCGATAATCTTCCTAATTTGTCCATGCTATCTCTTGGCATCTTAAACCCTAACCGAGAATGGCTTATTTGTCAAAAAAGGTGCAACATTTCCTTTGTAATCCCCAAAAAAATGTCGTACTTTTGCACCGATTTAATAAATACGTATTTTTTAACAATAAATTATTCGAATAAGTTATGCAACCCTCTCACATTGAACACATTGGAATCGCTGTCACAAGCTTGGACGAGTCCATTCCTTTCTTTGAAAAGCTGCTTGGCACCAAGTGCTACGCCATCGAAGAAGTCGCCGACCAAAAGGTAAAGACCGCTTTCTTGCGCTGCGGCCAGACCAAAATCGAGCTTTTGGAACCCACTTCGCCCGAAAGCACCATCGCCAAGTTCATCGAGAACAACAACGGTCGCGGTGGCATGCACCACATCGCCTTTGCCGTGGAGAACATCGAAGGCCATCTTGAAGAAGCCAAGGAATTGGGCATCCGCCTCATCGACCAGGCTCCGCGTCCAGGCGCCGAGGGCTTGAGCATCGCCTTCCTGCACCCGAAATCGACCTTCGGCGTGCTGACCGAACTTTGCGAAAACAAGAACAAGTGATGGCTGTTAACTATTAGCCATTAGCTATTAGCTCGCATTGACAGCGGCTAATGGCTAATAGCTAATTGCCCCAAAACCACGCTCTAAAAACAAGTAATAATCAATACAAATATAACCATGTTAATTGAACAGAAAATCCAGGAATTGTTGGAGAAACGCAACGAGGCCCGTCTCGGCGGTGGCCAGAAGCGCATCGACTCCCAACATGCGAAGGGCAAAATGACTGCCCGCGAACGCATCGCCCTCCTGCTCGACGAAGGCAGCTTCGAAGAGACTGACATGTTCGTGACCCATCGCACCGTCGATTTCGGTCTCGACAAGCAACAGTACCTCGGCGACGGCGTCGTCACCGGTCACGGCACCATCGACGGCCGCGTCGTCTACGTCTACGCTCAAGACTTCACCGTGTTTGGCGGTGCCTTGAGTGAGACCATGTCCCTCAAGATCTGCAAGGTGATGGACCAAGCCATGAAGGTTGGCGCTCCCGTCATCGGCATCTGCGACTCGGGCGGTGCCCGTATCCAGGAAGGCTCACGTTCCCTCGCTGGCTACGCTGAGATCTTCCAGCGCAACATCAACGCTTCGGGTGTCATCCCGCAGATTTCGGCCATCTTCGGTCCCTGCGCCGGCGGCGCCGTGTATTCTCCCGCCCTCACCGACTTCATCATCATGACCAATGTGGGTAGCTATATGTTCCTCACTGGTCCGAAAGTCGTGAAGACCGTCATCGGCGAGGATGTCAGCACTGATGACCTCGGTGGTGCTCGCATCCACAGCCAGAAGTCAGGCGTGGCCCACTTTGCTGCCGAAACCGAAGAGGAAGGTCTTGCCATCATCCGCAGACTCATCTCCTTCATCCCACAGAACAATATGGAGAATGCTCCTTTGGTGGAGTGCAACGACCCCATCGACCGCATGGAAGACGCCTTGAACCAGATCATTCCCGACAACCCGAACAAGCCATACAATGTTGGCGACATCATCAACGCCATCGTCGACAATGGCGACTTCCTCGAGATCCACAAGAACTACGCTAAGAACATCATCGTCGGCTTTGCCCGCTTTGATGGCATGTCGGTCGGTATCGTGGCCAACAACCCAGCTTTCTTCGCTGGTGTGTTGGACTGCGACGCTTCGCGCAAGGGCGCCCGTTTCGTGCGCTTCTGCGATGCCTTCAACATCCCGATCGTGACCTTGGTCGACGTTCCTGGCTTCCTGCCTGGCACAGGCCAAGAATATGCCGGTATCATCGTCCACGGCGCCAAGTTGCTGTATGCCTACGGCGAATCGACCGTGCCGAAGGTGACCGTCACGCTGCGTAAGTCCTACGGCGGTTCTCACCTCGTGATGGGCTGCAAGCAGCTGCGCAACGATGTCAACTACGCTTGGCCGACCGCCGAGATCGCCGTTATGGGTGCCAGCGGTGCCGTTGAGGTGCTTGATGGCAAGAAGATCGCCGAAATCCAAAATCCTGAGGAACGTGCCGAGTTCGTTGCCCAAAAGGTGGATGAATACACCAAGAAGTTCGCCAACCCGTATGAGGCCGCCAAGTTCGGCTACATCGACGACGTGATCGAGCCGCGCAACACCCGTTTCCGTGTCATCCGTGCCTTGCGTACGCTTGAGACGAAGCGCCTCGCCAACCCCGAGAAGAAACATTCGAACATCCCGCTGTAACCGTAAATTCTTGAAACGATGAAACTGTTACAATTTACATTACTGTTGGCTCACGAAGACTGGGTCTACACCAAAGGCTGGATCGTCACCATCGCAGGATTCCTCATCGTCATCCTCGCCCTCGCCATCCTTTCGATGATCTTTAGCGGCGTGGCTTCTTATTTCAAGAAGAAAGATGCCCAGAAGAACGAGGTGAAGGAGGTGAAACCTGCCACGGTGAAGCCTGTCACCAAGCTGGCTGAAGGCGAAATCCCCGCTGAGGTGCAAGCCGCCATCGGTATGGCCCTGTACCTTACGACCAACCTCCACGACGAGGAGAGCAACGTCATCACCATCGAGCGTCGACAGACCTCGTGGAACGACAAGAATTACGGAGTTAGACACTGGAAACGTTAAATCGAACAATCATGAAAAAATTCAAATTCACCATTAGTGGTAAACCATACGAAGTAGAAGTCCAGAACATTGAGGGCAACATCGCCACCGTCAATGTGAATGGCACTGAATATCAAGTGGAGATGGAAGAGCAGGCCGCTCCTGTGGTGGCTCCCGTGGCCCGTCCGGCTGCCAAGCCCGCCGCAAGCGCACCTACCCAGAGTGCCGCTCCGAAACCTGCCGCCGCCGGTGGCGCAGGCTACAAGATGGCCGCTCCGCTTCCCGGAACCATCATGCAGATCTTCGTCAAGCAAGGCGATGCCGTCAAAAAGGGCGACAAGCTGCTCATGTACGAAGCCATGAAGATGGAAAACAACCTGCTGGCCGAGGCTGACGGTACCATCACCGCCATCAACTGCCGCCAGGGCGACAATGTGCTGCAAGGTGATACTTTAATCGTAATCGGATAAGGTCATGTTAGGCAAGAAAAGTATCTACAGAAAACCTGCGGTCATCATAGGTTCATTGGTGTTCCTGATGCTGCTGAACATGGTGGTTGTCAAC
>JAFRRE010000059.1 GCA_017428285.1 Bacteroidales bacterium
CGCATCGAGAACTCAGGCGGATAGATATAGGTGTTACGCACCATGAACTCCTTCAGGATGTCGTTCTGGATGGTGCCTTGCAGCTCTTCGTATTTGGCACCCTGCTCCAAGGCGGCGACAATATAGAAGGCCAGAATCGGCAACACGGCGCCGTTCATGGTCATGGAGACGGACATTTTGTTCAGCGGAATCTGGTCGAACAAGACCTTCATGTCCTCGACGGAGCAGATGCTCACGCCAGCCTTACCCACGTCGCCCATGACGCGCTCGTGGTCGGCATCGTAGCCACGGTGGGTGGCCAAGTCGAAGGCCACGGACAGACCTTTCTGACCAGCGGCGATGTTACGGCGGTAGAAGGCATTTGATTCCTCAGCGGTGGAGAAACCGGCATACTGGCGGATGGTCCAGGGACGCATCACGTACATCGTGGAGTAAGGTCCACGGAGGAAGGGGGCGATGCCAGCGGCATAGTTGAGGTGCTCCATGCCTTCGAGGTCTTTCTCGGTGTAGGCAGGCTTCACCATGATGTGTTCAGAGGTCTCCCAAGGCTCGCCATTCGGCAGGATGAGGCCACTGTGCTTAGGTATAGCGTTGATGTTGATGTTTTTATAGTTGGGTTTCATTGTTTTCTCCTTTCTCCCCACACTGCGCTTTGCTTATGTGGGGTAATTGAGGTTGCGCCTCTTCAAGGCGCGAAAACCTCTGTACTAATTATTTTGTTATACCTAATTGCTTTTGGAACTCCGTTAAGGTCTCAAGCACATTGCTCTTGACGTGGATGAAATACTTCAGGCCAGCCTCTTTGAGGATGTCGGCGGTGCCTTCGGGGTTACCGGCGAGCACCACGATGGTGTCGTTCTTCAACTCCTCGAAGATCTTGAGGGCGTTGCCTTCGCCGTATTCCTCATCGGAGGAGCAGATGACCAAAATCTCAGGTTTCACCTCGCGTGCGGCGGCGATACCTTCGTCCAAGGTCTTGAAGCCTGGGTTGTCGACGACTTGGAAGCCGGCGCAGGCGAAGAAGTTGGAGGCGAAGTTGGCGCGGGCCTTACGCATGGCGAGGTTGCCGTAGGTAAACATCCAAGCCACGGGACGTTTGTGGTCTTGGGCATAGACGTCGGTGGCGAAGCGGAGCTTCTCAAACTGCTGGGCAGCGCGGAAGGTGACAATGGTCTCGACCTCGGCATTGGCATCGCGGCGGTCGTCAGCCTCGAAGACCCAAGCCTCAGGCGTGAACTTCAAGCTCTCGGTGAAGTTCGGGAACTGGTTCGTGCCCAGGATGGTCTCGCGGCGGGTAGCCACATTGCTGAACTTCTTGGCAGCGCTCTCCTTGATGAGGCCTTGGATCATGCCCTTGCGGACGGCTTCGAGATAACCGCCTTCGTCTTGGATCTTGTTGAAGAGGTCCCAAGCGGCAGCAGCAAGGCTCTCGGTGAGGTTCTCGATGTAGTAGGAACCTGCGGCGGGGTCGGCCACCTTGTCGAAGTGGGCCTCTTCCTTGAGGATGAGCTGCTGGTTGCGGGCGATACGGTCGGCGAAGTCGGTGGGGATCTCAAACGGCGTGTCGAACGGCATCACGGTGAACGAGTCGACGCCACCGAGGACGGCTGACATCGTGCCAGTCGTTGTGCGCAGCATGTTGACATACGCGTCGTACAGGCTCATGCCCAACTCAGCGTTGGTGGCATGGATGTGCATCTTGCAGGTTTCTGCGGTCGCTGAGCCCGTCGAAGCGCCGCCTTCCTCACAGTATGCCTTCACGATATTCGCCCACAGCAGACGATACGCTCTCAACTTGGCCAGCTCCATGAAGTAGTTCTGGCCGATGGCGAGGTTAAAGCGCATCTTGGGTGCAATCTCGTCGATGGTCAAGCCTTTCTCGGTGAGTTTGTCGAGGTATTCGGCACCCACAGCAAGGCTGAAGGCCATTTCCTGCACGATGGTGGCACCGGCGTTGGTAAACACGTGGCCGTTGACGCCGATGGTATGGAAACCAGGCATCTCGGCTTTCACCACGATGTAACCTAATTCCATGTCGGTGCTTTCGGTCACGTACCACACGCCGCGACGCAGATAACGCGTCAGCGGGTCATAGTTCAATGAACCCTTGATGTCCGGAATCTTCGACAGCATCTCCAACAATGGCAAGTGGTACTTGTTGTTGTAGAAGTTGATCTCCACGGCCTTCTGGTCGATGCCGTTGAGCAGCGTCGAGATGGCGATGGTGTCGTAAAGCTTGTCATACTCTAACTTGAAGCCGATGCTGTTGGCACCACGGCTGATGGCGTTGAGGGCAATCTTGTTAGCTTCATGCACATCCTTCACGGTAATGTCCTGACGGACCAGCCATTCGTTGCCTTCGGCTTTGTTGCCACGGACATAGGGGAACTCGTTGGGGTTCTGACCCGTCCACGGAATGTCGGCCAGGTTCTCGGCGCGGTAGTAAGGCCTCACGTTGAAGCCTTCGGCCGTGCGCCAAACCAGTTTCTTGTTGTAATCTGCCCCTTTGAGGTCCTTTTCGATAACGGCTTCCCATTCTTCAGTCGTCACGGGTGGAAATTCTTCAAAGAGTCTCTTTTTTTCTTCCATGTTGTTGGTTTTAATTGATATTCTATTGTTTGATAATTAAAATCTATTTGTTCGGTCAGCCCTTCGACCCTTCGAGGTTCCTCAGGGACCGCAGGCTCAGGGACCTTATCAGCCAAGGTCGTTGAGCTTGTCGAAACGCCGGTTTAGTGGGTCGGCCCTTCGACCCTTCGAGGTTCCTCAGGGATCGCAGGCTCAGGGACCTTAGCTTTATGTTTGAAGTAGTCTTTTCAAAGCTCGAGGGGCACGCGTCGACCAATACTCCATATTGCGGGAGGAATGGAGGTCGGAGCCAGCCAAGTTGTAATAGTTTTTCTTGAGAATCCAATGCGCCTTATCCTTGGCTTCGGAGCCATAGGCACCAGCCAAAGAAGAGAGGTTCAATTGGAAACGTATATCTTTGTTTTTCAAATCCGTATAACGTTCATGACCCATGTAAACATAGCGTTCGGGATGCGCCAACACGGGATAATACCCCTTCTGCTTGATGCGAAGCAGAATCGAGTCCATGTCCATGGGGGGTGTGAAATAGGAGGTCTCCACCAAGAGTTGGTTGCCCTCATCTCCCAAAGACAGCAAGTCGCCTTGACTCAACCGCTCCTCAAAGAGCGCATCCATCATATACTCTGCCGCAAGATGCAGCTTGATGGGACCTTGATAGGCCTCGCAAAGCTCGGCAAAACGGGCTTGAAGCCCTGCGGTCGTATTGGGAATATCTTCCATAATGTGAGGGGTGCACCACACTTCTGCAATGCCCAACTGCTCGTAACGCTCCAACACTTTCAGCGACACTTCCATCTTCTTCACGCCATCATCCACACCAGGCAATATGTGGGAATGGTGATCGGTGAAATTGTTGAGCAGGGAGGAAATCTTAGGGAACAACATAAGCGTTTCTCACTAATTATTCATCATCTTCATGATAATACCCGCTTTTGCCTTCGGAATGGTAGCCATATTTACCGCCATACTTATAGCCGTACCTGTAACCATAGCCATAACGGTAGCCATAGCGTCCGTCATTGCCCGAAGCACCATTGAGAACCAGACACATGTTCTTGAATTTATGCTGTGTATAGAGGTTCTCCAACTCGGGAACCAAACTACGTTCCATCAGGCCGGCACGAACCACAAAGATGGTGCGGTCAACATAGTTGTTGATGATTTGCGGGTCGGCCACAATGTCGACGGGCGGGCAGTCAATCAACACATAGTCGTATTCTTTTCTGAAACGCTCTATCAACGCTCCGAAACGGTTGTCTTCGAGCAACTCTGTCGGGTTGGGTGGGATGGTGCCCACAGGCAAGTAACTCAAAGTGGGATAGTCTTGACTTGGCAGAACAAGCTGGTTGATGTCCTCCTCCTGACGGGCAAGGTAATTGGCGATACCTTTCTTCGGTGAGAAGATATAGGCCGACAGGGAGGCATGACGCAAGTCACCATCTATCACCAGCACCTTTTTCTCCTTGATGGCAAGGGCAATGGCGGAGTTGATGCAAATGAAGGATTTGCCCGAACCAGGATTGAAAGAGGTGAACATAAAGACGTTGGAATCTTTGTCCTTGCTCATAAACTCCAAGTTGGTACGGAACACACGGAAAGCCTCATTGATGACATTACGGCTGCCTTTTTTCACCACTACACCATCCGCAAAGCCTTCCTTAACCTGCAAATCTTTCTGTTCTTCACGCTTCTTTTTGGCTTCTTTCTTCTTTTTCTTTTGGTCTGACAAACTATAAGCCAAAGGTATTTCACCCACAAACGGCAAGGAAAGATCCTCCAAATCCTTACGACCACGAACTGTAGTATTCAATTGTTCCCTCAGGAAAAGGATAAGCGCCGGAATGGCCAAACCGAGAACCAAAGCAATCAACCTAACCCTAGATCTATTGGGTCTGGAAGGAGCGGAAGAACCATGGGGTTGTTCAACGACTCTTGTATTGTAGGCAGTGAATGCCTGCGTCAATTGGTTCTCCTCACGCTTCTGGAGGAGATAGAGATACAGGGCCTCTTTCACCTTCTGCTGACGTTCCACCGAAAGCAGGTACTTGGCTTGGCTGGGGTTGGCGGCAAGACGTTGGTTGATTTCGCGCTCCGTGCCCTGCAAGCTGGCCAATTGGTTATTGAGCGTCACCAATTGGTTGTCGATGCTGGCGATGATGGCTTGACGCATGTCCGCAAGGTTTTCATCCAAGTCGAGCACCAAGGGGTTTTCCTCACTACTGTTGGCCACCAGGCTGTTGCGGCGCAGCATCATTGTGTTGTAGGCGTTGATCTGACTCTCAATATTGATGCTGTTGACCCCCGAATTCACCGGCAGCAACTGATCCTTCAAGGCCTCATTGCTCAACATCTTCCGGATATAGTTGGTAATGGAAATCTGGTTGCTGATTTCTAAAATGTGTTTGCTCGTTTCAGAAGTTTGCGTCAAATACATCCTTGATGCCGCTTCGACGTCAGGCAACAGGTTCTCACTCTTGTAGGAAGAAATGTCACTATCCACATTGCCCAATTCCTTTTCTATCAATTCCAGACGGTCATCGATAAACATGGATGTGCTTACCATGACTTGGTTCTTGTCTTTCAACCAGTTGTTGTTGTAGACTGCGATAAGCATATTGATGAAGTCATCGGCTCTTTTTGGAGAGATGTCGCTAACGGAAATGTTCATAATCTCCGCATTTTTATCCGCCAAAGAAACACTCAGTTTACCAGCATAGCTTTTGGCCGCATTTTTGATACCGGAATGACTCACATGGATGACATCATAATTTTTCACAACCCCATCTTCACTTTCCAAGTAATCTGTGGGATGTACACACATCAAGCCAATAGGCGTATTGATGGTATCGCCAAATTTGGCCAAAACCTCGCCCGACACTTCTATACCGTTATACACAAAATCCGAAAGTCTCACGCCTTTGCCTTTGTCAGAGATTTTCATATCGAACTCTGCCCAAACGTTGTCAAAGTCGCCCAACAAATCCACAGTCGCAGGAAGGGACCTGTCGTAAAGCAAAATGGGGCGAAGACGACCTTCTCTCGTATAGTTCATATCCAAATGCAGCAGACGCACCGCTTCTTCAACGTTGTCAAGGGAGCTGAAGGTAATCAGTTCGTTGAAAATTTTCGAACTCCCGTTCATGATACCCACTTCCGAAAAATCCACGACATCATACCCTTCCTTATCCGATTTCACCAGCAATTTAGCGGTACGGGTATAGACAGGAATGGTCTTATGGAGATAGTAGGTCGCCAAACCTAACGCCAACACTACGGAAATCAGGAACCAATACCAATGTGACAGGCAAAGATATATAATGGCCTTCCAATCGAAAGGTTTTTCTTCTTTTGACTCATCCTGATTTACTACAATTGTTTCGTTTTGCATGATTGATTAATAAGTAATTGTTCAGAATTTAACTGTAATATTTTTGACTTCGGGACTTCGAGACTACGTGGGGTACCTTACGTCAATTCCTCATCGATAATACTGAAATGGTGGTGGCCAAAGAGGCGAGCAACGAGATCACCGAGATCCAGAAAGAGGCGGATTGCACCGTATTGGCATTGACGGTCGACTGGTTGGCACGCTTTTTATTGGGCTCAACGTAGATATAATCGTTTTGATGGATGTAATAGGCAGGGGAATGCTCCACATCATTGAACGAAAGCATATCGACGGTGTAAGCAGTGATTTTGCCCGAGGCATTGGGGCGAAGCACCATCACATTGTCACGCTTGCCGTCGATGGTCAAGTCGCCCGCCATCGACAAGGCATCCAACAGGGTGATATGGTCACGCGTAATCGGGTAGGAACCCGGAGACCTCACCTCACCCATCACCGAAAACTTAAGGTTGACAAACTCCACGGTCACCACGGGATCGGTAACCAGATTTCGGTTGATGAGTTCCGACTTGATGTAGCCCGCCAATTCATCGCGTGTCTTGCCTGCGGCCTGCACCAGTCCCAATACCGGGAAATCAATGGTACCGTCAGCCTTGATGATATAACCAGAAGTTCCTTGAGAATTTGAACCGATGTTTTCATTTGTTGAACCCAAAACCCGAGCCGTATAGGGCAAATTGAAAAGTGCCGTCAATTCAGGGACCTTGGTGTTGACAATGATGGAAATCTTGTCCTCGGGCCGCAAGCGAATCTCGGGAGCAGGTTGCTCGTTGAAGTATGTGGTCCGTTGGTCTTGGATATCCTGGAAATAGGTGATCCTCTTCGACATATCGCAGGATGACAACATCAGCAATAGGGCAAAGAGAAACAGGTTTGTCTTCAAAAACTTACGTTTGTTTTCTTTGTAAATATGCATGGCATTAATAGCTTTAATTCATACTAATGGCTTGCGGACACAAGACGGTATTCGCGGTTCAAAGGTACGATAATTTTTTGAATTGAACGTCTTTTTGGTGAAAATAACGAATGTTCTTTTGTAACTAGTTGATACAAAAGTTATTATAACATTTAAGCAGGCCTCAGCATGTATGTCGTCCCAAACTCACCCTTCAACGGACCACTACCGTTCTTCTTGCCCTCATGGCGGAGAGGCATCCGCCATCCCTCACGCTGTTGGGAGACAACTCAGCGCTCCGCGCGCATAGGATTGTTCAAGAAGTCATCGTATGCGAGTCGGATGCCGTCTTCCAGTTCCGTTTTGTACGTCCAACCAAGCGCCATGGCCTTGCTCACATCAAGCAGCTTGCGCGGCGTGCCATTAGGTCGGGTCGTGTCCCATTTGATCTCACCCTCATAGCCAATCACCTTGGCAACCAATTCGGTCAAAGCCTTAATGGTCAGCTCCTTGCCCGTGCCCGCATTCACGGTCTCATTACCAGAATAATGGTTCATCAAAAAGACGCAGAGATTGGCCAGGTCGTCCACATAGAGGAACTCACGCAAAGGGCTGCCATCGCCCCAACAGGTCACTTCCTTCAGCCCATTCACCTTGGCTTCGTGGAAACGACGGATCAAGGCGGGCAACACATGGCTGTGCTCAGGGTGGTAGTTGTCGTTGGGGCCATAGAGGTTGGTCGGCATCACCGAGATATAATCTGTACCATACTGACGGTTCAAAAATTCACAGTATTTCAGTCCGCTGATTTTGGCCAAAGCATAGGCCTCGTTGGTCTTCTCCAACTCGCCTGTGAGCAGGCACGATTCCTTCATCGGCTGGGGTGCCACCCTCGGATAGATGCAGGAGCTCCCTAAGAACTCCAGCTTCTTGCAGCCGTTTTTCCAGGCCGAGTGGATGGCGTTCATCTCGAGGATCATGTTGTCATACATGAAGTCGGCGAGGGCGTTTTGGTTGGCCACGATGCCACCGACTTTGGCCGCCGCAAGGAAGACATACTCAGGCTTTTCAGTCTCGAAGAAGGCTTCCACTTGGTCTTGCCGGCAGAGGTCGAGTTCTTTATGGGTACGCGTGATGATATTGGTATAGCCTTGACGTTGCAACTCACGCACAATGGCGCTTCCTACCATGCCACGGTGACCGGCCACGTATATTTTACTATCTTTGTTCATTTCTCACTGATTGATTTTATTTTTCGCCTTCGGCGATTTTTTTGTTTCACACAGATTTCACAGATTTCACAGATTCGATTTTTCGTAGTGCTACATTTAATTCACTATGCGTTTGATGCTTTCGCGTAAATTGCTTGTATTAAAGTTGACTAACAGACCAACATGTTTATCTAGAAGTCTCAAGTAGGTAAGCAATTGTTTTGCAAACACAGGTTTCATTTCCTCAACGGACTTCAATTCGACAATAACTTGATTGTTTACAAGCAAATCCAACCGAAGAGGAGTTTTGAGCTCATTGCCCTTGTAGATGACGGGGACCTCAACCTGTCTTGCCACATTTAGCCCCCGCTCCTTCAATTCAAAGGCCAAAGCCTCTTCATACACAGATTCCAACAAACCAGGTCCAAGCTCGTTGTACACGTCAAATAGGGCTCCACGGATTTCGTATGTCAATTCATTGTCAGTCATTTTTTACTTTTTTGAACACCTTTTTTATCCGGTTTCACACAGATCACACGGATTTCACGGATTTGTTTTTTCGTAGCGCTAGCTGCTCGCCACGGCGAGCAATATCTGTGTAATCTGTGGCATCTGTGTGACTTAAAAAAACAATATCCGTGAGACCTATTCCTCCATGTGTGCCTTGAGATAAAGCTTCTTGACAAAGCGCATATCATGCTCGACCATGATCTTGATGAGGTCTTCGAAGGATGTCTTGCGAGGGTTCCAGCCGAGGAGCGTCTTGGCTTTGGTCGGGTCGCCGAGCAGCTGCTCCACCTCGGCAGGACGGAAATAGCGCGGGTCAACCTCTACCAAAGACTTGCCCGTGGCCACATCGATGCCCTTTTCGTTCACGCCCTCACCTTCCCAGCGCAGCTCGATACCGACATGCTTGAAAGCCAAGGTGCAGAACTCGCGCACCGTGTGGTACTCGCCCGTGGCGATGACAAAGTCCTCTGGCTGTTCCTGCTGCAGGATGAGCCACATGCATTCCACATAGTCCTTGGCATAGCCCCAGTCGCGTAGGGCATTGAGGTTACCGAGGTAGAGCTTGTCCTGATAGCCTTGCTTGATGCGGGCGGCAGCAAGGGTGATCTTGCGTGTGACAAAGGTCTCGCCTCGACGTTCGCTCTCATGGTTGAAGAGGATGCCGTTGACGGCAAACATACCGTAGCTCTCGCGGTAATTCTTCACAATCCAAAAGCCGTACTGCTTGGCCACGCCATAGGGTGAACGTGGATAGAATGGCGTCGTTTCCTTCTGTGGCACCTCTTGCACCTTTCCGAAGAGTTCAGAAGTGGAGGCTTGGTAGATCTTGCATTTCTTTTCGAGGCCTAGGATACGTACAGCCTCCAGGAGGCGCAGCGTGCCCACAGCATCGGCCTCGGCGGTGTATTCCGGACAGTCGAACGAGACCTTCACGTGGCTTTGGGCAGCCAGGTTATAGATTTCATCGGGTTGGATTTTCTGGATAATGCGCACCAACGAGGACGAGTCCGTCATGTCGCCATAATGCAAGGTGAGCAGGCGTTTGTTTTTCATGTCGCGCACCCATTCGTCGAGATAGAGATGCTCGATACGGCCTGTGTTGAACGATGACGAGCGGCGGATGATGCCATGCACTTCGTAACCTTTTTCCAACAATAGCTCAGCCAGGAAGGAGCCATCCTGCCCTGTGATGCCAGTGATAAGCGCAGTTTTCATAGGCGGTTGGTTTAATTTGCCGCAAAGATAGTGTTTTTTTCGATTGCTACTGCAGGCCTCAGCAGGCATGTCGTCCCAAACTCACCCCTCAATGGACTACTACCGTTCTTCTTGCCCTCATGGCGGAGAGGCATCCGCCATCCCTCACGCTATTGGGAGACACTTTAATAAGCGTTTTTTTTCTTGTAGTCGTTTCGTGTCAGGGATAGCGGATCGTGGCCGTCCGCTATGAGGGCTTCGGGGAAAGGATTGTCGTTTTATGGTGTATTTTCGATTGTTACTGCAGGCGTCAGAAAGCATGTCATTGACTAAGGCTATTTTTGTGGAAACAAAAAAACGGACCCGACTGTGGTCGAATCCGTTATAGGTTATTTGGAAATAAATCTTACACAAATCTATTACAAATATTTGTTTTTCTCTGTCTTTCTTTAGTTTGTTATTGTCCGGCTTGCCCTTATCGGGCTTGCCGATGCCGTTTCGCGCCATGTCGAGCGTAGCGAAGACATTCTATTTATTTAAGATTTATGTCAGATTTGTTTCTTAAAAATCAGATTTGTTTCTCAAACAATCGCTTCCTTGATGCAGTCCACGATGTAGCGCACATCCTCATCGGAGACATACGGTCCGCTGGGCAGACACATACCTATCTTGAAGAGTGCTTCGGAAACGCCATTGACATAAGCCGGCGCATCCTTATAGACGGGTTGCTTGTGCATGGGCTTCCACAACGGCCGCGCCTCGATGCCCGCTTGGTCGAGGATGACACGCAGGGCCTCCACATTGGCATTGGGCTCGCAGTCGGTGTGCGCGCTTACAGAGGCATGCACCACGCCAGCTGCACCACCCACTGCACCTTGCACGATGGTCTTATAGGCATTCTCCTGACCTTTGATGCGAACACTCGGGTCGATGGTGATCGTGTTCAGCCAGAAGTTGCTGTCGTAACGCTCATCAGGATTCCCGTGAACTTCTATACCTTCGACATCTTTCAACAGTTCTTTGTATAGCTCAAGCACATGCTTGTGATGGTTGATGTGGTCGTTTACGACGGTCATCTGTCCGCGTCCAATGCCAGCGCAAATGTTCGACATGCGGTAGTTGTAGCCGATGGCCTCATGCTGGTAGTAGGGATACGACTCACGCGCTTGGGTGGCCAGCCACATGATTTTCTGCCAAGCCTCCTGGTCAGGGCAGACAAGGGCTCCACCGCCCGAGGTGGTAATCATCTTGTTGCCGTTGAAGGAAAGAATGCCGTATTCGCCAAAAGTGCCCAGCACCTGGCCGTTCCAACGGCTACCGAAGCCTTCGGCAGCATCTTCGATGACAGGAATGTCGTATTTCTGGGCGACGGCCATGATACGGTCGATGTCGTAAGGCATGCCATAGAGTGCCACAGGCACGATGGCTTTAGGCTTACGGCCCGTCTTGGCGATACGGTCCTTGATGGCTTCCTCCATCAGCTCGGGGTCGATGTTCCAGGAATCCTTCTCCGAATCAACGAAGATGGGTTTCGCGCCGAGGTAGGTGATGGGATGCGAAGAGGCGCAGAAGGTGAAGGATTGGACGATGACCTCGTCGCCAGGCTGCACGCCACAAGCAATCAGGGAGAGATGCACGGCGGCAGTGCCTGACGAAAGGGCGACAACGCGCTTGTTAAGCAAGGTCGTTGAGCCTGTCGAAACGCCGGTTTTGGCGGTCGGCCCTTCGACCCTTCGATGGGCCTCAGGAACCGCAAGCTCAGGGACCTTAGCTTCATTTACAAATTCCTCCAAATCCTTCTCAAAGCCATTGACATTCGGGCCCAGCGGAACCACCCAGTTCGTGTCGAAGGCTTCTTGGATATACTTTTGTTCGAGCCCCGATTCGCTCATGTGGGCTAGACATAGGTATATACGTTTGCGCTCCATAAACAAGATTTAGTTTTAGTGTGCAAAAATAGAAAAAAAGATAATAGGTATGATAAAAAAACATAGATAACTTGAAAAAAGATCGGGCCGCCAATACCCAAGAGGTGCAAAGCCTTTGACTTGGCAATAGACACTTCTTTTACAAACCGCGGCCGTCCGATAAGGACAGGCCGCTTAATATTGAAGATAGATTTATGTAAGATTTGTTTCCAAATACACCACATCATTTTCTTCTTCTCGAACACGGATCCCACAGATTCCCACGGAATTTTGCGATGCTGTCGCAAAAAACATCCGTGTCAATTCGTGCAAATCTGTGTTCAAAAAAAAACCGTGTTCAATTTTCAACATTAATTACTGTTAATTGACCATGAATTATCCATTAATTATTTAATGATCAATTATATGGATAATTACACGATAATTAATGTTCAAAGTTCCCAAAACCCAATTAGGTGAAAGGCTTTATGGCATTAGTTACTTCTTTTTCAAACAGCGACCCTCCGATAAGGACCAGCCGCCTAATATTAAAGATAGATTTATGTAAGATTTGTTTCTTTTAGTTGCCAATAGAAAACTAATTCCTATTAAATTTAGCCTGATGCTGTTTGAGATAAACGACAGCCTTGTCCAGTAGTTCGGGTGTGAACAATTGTTCCTTACGCTTGCTCCACAACAACATCTCTTGAGCGAGTAGGTCAACCACCTTGTCTTGATCCTTCGTTTGCCAGTTACTCAGCGTGGGGTTGGTATCCAACAGAAAATCCACCGAGGACAAAAGCTCCAAAGCATAATTTGAATAATAGCCTTGAAGGAACTGTTGGGTTTTCTTACAAATGGAACGCAGTCTTTTGTCTTCATTGTCGTCAATGTACTTATTCGCTTCGTCAGGTGCATCCTCAACCAACCAAATGTAGTCGAAAGGACGGGCATTCATACCCCCCATACCTTTGATGTAACTACCATTGAGACGATACAGCACATGCGCGACCTTGCCACCAGAATATGGCCCATAATAATATGGGATAAACTTGATTTTGAACAAATCATCGGCACCGAAGCGTTGCATGAAATACACCAGTTTTTCGGCGGCAAACACCGAGGCAAACTCTCCATTCTTGTTCATGTCGGCCAGCATTGCGAGGAGCATTGCTCTAGCGGGTGTGAGGTTCACCCGTTCCGATTTCATCTTCTCGATAATCTGCTCTGAAGGTTCGTAGAGCATGATTCTGCAATCCAGATCAGCCAAGGCGGTCTCAATCATCTTTTTCACCCTAAGCCAGTCCAATCCTCCATTGTGGGATCCCAACGGTGGAATGGCTATGGATTGGATAGAGCGGTTGTCAATCACTTCTCTTAGAGCGACAAGGCCTTGCTCAATATAAGCATATTCCGAAGGCAAGTTCCATCGGGTCTTCGTAGGAAAATTGATGATGATCTTATGGCCTAGCACCAGGTTGGTCTCCTCGGTCACTAGCATTTTACCGATACAAAGTTCCTTACGCTTACAAACTTCTTTGTAAATCTTGTAATTGTCAGGAAAGGCTTCTTTGAACTGCAAGGCAATGCCTTTGCCCATCACACCCACGGTGTTGACGGTGTTCACCAATGCCTTGGCATCGCTTTCCAACAAGTTACCTTTTACATAATAAAACATGATTGCGTCCTTTAGAAATAATACTCAGGCCTTACTGCTATCTTGACTGGGTCAACACCCATTGCCATCAACTTGACTTTGGCTTGTTCATTATAAACCACAAAACCTTTGATAAATTGCACGGGGAGGTCGTTTTTTATCAACAGCTCGGCCTCTTTTCGTCTTTTCAGGTCAAGGTCGGTATCAGAGTCCCATCGCGAAGAGTAAACATCATCATATCTGACTATCTTGTCGATTATCGGCAACTTGTCCTTGGTGTAATAATTAGTCAGGCTACTCAACGCATGACCGTCGGTGAAGATGCAGTCGACATCATTACTGACCAGCTCATCCAAGCGAACCACAAGATAAACAATATTTTCAGCATCTACCCTTTGCACACCATTGTATCCATGCTGGATGACATATAACATAGGCGAACGGGGGCCAAGATAGAAAGGAATAAACTCATTGATTCTATACCCCTTCACCTCCCTTTCGCCACGGACTTGGATGATTTGAGGGTCGCCGATACTGATGAAGTCATCGGCTCGCATTGGCGAGTCAGCCCTCACCAAACCGCATCGCAAAACATGGGGGATATTGTCGATGTGGGTGATACGAAAGGCGTATTTTAGGGTGGTTGACATAGTTATTGTTTCTTCATTTGCAGTATTTCCTCGCAAAAGACTTTCTTTTTAATCATCATATCCATACTCCAATACTTTTGTATAGCTTCAGTATCGGCACAAGCCATTGCAAAAAGCATTTCCAAATCATCTGCATCCTCAATAATCTTGACCAATTGATTTTTGTCACGTTCCTTTTCAATGCAATCACCAACAATGTCGTGATATACAACTAACATACACACAAGTCGTATTTCTTTGTCAGTAAGATTCTCTATTTCTTCGATCAATATGCGTTTTAACATTGGAATGGCATCAGCTGGATGATCCGGATATGCTCGGGTCATCTTCTCATTCTTCCACTTTGTTTTTGGGCCTTTTCCTATATCATGAAGATATGAAGCAAACAGAAGAATATTCTTTTTTTCGGTTGATATGTTTTTATAATAATCCTGTTTCTTTAACTCCTCGACCACTTTCTTTGTATGGTCATCAACAGTATCTTTATGAGGTGGATAGTCTTGTAATAAACTTGTTACTGACTTTAGTTCTGGTATTATAGTAAAGTCCCCTTCGATTGCTTGTACGATATCCGAAACTGTTCGATAAGGATAGTTGGTCTTATTTTGAGAGCGTTCTTTTCTGATATTCTCTATTAAACCCTTATATTCATGCAACAAGGTCAAGGGGCCTGTCACAAGAGAATCATTTTTCATGGCCTTGTCATTAAGAAAGAATTTTGTATAATAGAAATGATAGTTTTTAACTCGTGCATCGCCATCAATAATAATCGCAGGAGATTCTATTCCATTTTCTTCAAACACTTTTTTAACAGCTTCTTTTATCCCATCATTAAAAACCAAAATGGCATCAATCTCTCTTATGTCAACTCTCTTGTGAATGAGGGCTTCCGCCATTTTCTTATGCCGTTCTTCATCGGAGACAACACCCCAACTCTTTTTATCTATTGCTTGCCAGTTTAATTTATCCAAATCATCCACATCATCATAAAATGTTGGTGGCTCATTTGTATTAGCTGAAGCACCCGTGAAAACAGCATCATCTTTCTCAAGACGTTGAATCTTAACACAAAAGTATACGATGAACTGTTGATCAACATTTTTCTCATTCAATTTCTTCAGAAGCATCGGATTCATTGATGAGAAATAAAACGGCACATAGTCATGAACCTTCCCTCTAGGACCGACAGGAACATCCATGCTCGCCCTTCTCTCCTGAATGGTCTTATTTGCAATGTTATGATGTTCTATTCCACGCTTATTTTTTTCATTAGTACACAACACGCCGTTTTTGATTATAGAATCAAGATTACGAATGTCTGTAAAATGGAAAAGGTATCTCCAACTATAGTTTTCGGATATTGGCATATTTGTTATCAAAATCCTATTTTTTCAGAACCTCAACCTATATTCTTCTTGAACCTCTTAAGATTTGCTTACTTCTCCCAAAACACACTGAGTGCGCAGTTTTTATACTCTATACACCTCTCATAGAATTATCCATCTCCATTGTAGCCAAAACAAACACCCGCATAACTCCCAAATGCCTTTCATAATCTTTTCATCAATCTCTTATTTTTCGGCTGGAGCAGAATTAGTTGCATTATCAGGCGAATGTTTAGCATCTGGCACAGGTGCTTTCATACCAAACAAGGAGAGATACTCTTTGTCTTTAACACACTGCTCTTTTGCTTTATCTAGAAGTGTTTGTGGTGTGATGTTTTGTTCCAGAATATTCCTTAAATCAGATAAGTTTCTATGTTTGGAGTGGTTCAAGGCCTTTAAAAAAGCCGTTAAAACTTCCTCTTTATTAAAAGATGATTCGTTATCTGATATTGCCTTACTAATATCTATTGTTGATTTAATAATGTCTCTTTTGAAAGCATTATCACAAGTATCATAGAATCTTCTTATCAATTCGGGTCTTATAATATCATCCTTAACAGCCTGATTGCAAAAATGTTGGAAAAACACCAATATATAATTGTCATCATAATCGCCACCTATTTTTATTGTTATCATACTATCCTCTATTTCTTTCTTTTCCTCCTTTTCATCTGACTTCAATTTCAAATAGGCTTCTCTCAATTTTGCAAAATCATGTTCTTTCAAATCCCTCGCCAAAAGCAGTTTTAACAAATTTGATATATCACGAGGTTCTAAAATTAACCTGTCAAGAAGAGCGCAGGTCTCTTCTTCGCGCAACTGCTGATACAAATCCTTAAGATTACTATGTATTTGCTTGTCAAGTTCCTCCGTTGCATTGGCAATCTGATCAACTGTTTTTTTCTTTTCATCTACAGTACTCACCATAGCCTCAACTTCCAGTTTTTTCTTTCTAATATACAAGCCGATGATTGCACCTCCAACGGTTAATATTATTGCAATCAAGGCAAGCAACACATTTGTTGCCGAAAGCTGATTAGCAATACTATCATTAGATGTTCCGACAATGTCATATAAAAGGTCGGTCTTCGTTCTAATTGTTTCAATCTGGCCTTGCAATGAATCAGCAATGTTATTCAATTCAGAAATATGCTCTTCCAAGTCACTAATATAAAGAGAATCTATCTTTGCCATGTATAGGATTGTTTGTTATAGTTTAGCGAATACAAAAAACACACTCTTTAATATATCCTCATCCCCAAGCGGATCACACTTCCCATCTTTGCACGACAGCACCACAGAACCAGACTCAACGGCATGGATCGAGCGCCATTGCCTAGCAGGGATATTCACCTCTACGTTGGGGCCTTTGGGTGTTAGCACAATCGATTCCGTGCAGATTCGTTCAAGCTCGACATAAAACTCTTCTACCACATGACCACGTAAGCACACTACGGTTTCTGTTTTTTTTGTAATCCTTTTTAATTCAGTTTGTTGTGTAATGTTACATCGTATAGTTTTTCAGCAATATGCTTTTTCAATCGGGCAACTTCGCAGAAAAAGCCATTTACTTGCAACGGATCAGCATCTTTATTTTCATTAGCATTACGCACCAAACAAGGAATGCAGTAATCAATAAAATTACAAGAATTACACTTCACAAAATCTTTCCATTTCAAATTTCTTAATTCAATTGCCTTTTCAGAATGATACCAAATATCTCTTAAAGAAGACTCGTTTATATTTCCAAGAATACAGCATTCCCAACCTGCACACGGAAATACGTTACCCCGAACATCCACACATAATGATGAACCGCAAACTCCGCAAATATAATCGTCTTGAGAACGCAACTTGTTGCTTTTAACTTCTTCAACTAAAGCATTATATGATAATGGATTACTCAACTCTTCCATCAACAATGACTCAATATCATCCATTTGAAGGCGATATTGCAGATTTGAGGTAGAGCCGTCGCACCTTCCGATGATAACATAATCCGCACTTACTGGAATTCCGACCTTTTCCCCAAAAACTTTAACTTCATCGAAATAATTAAAGTTTTGTTTCATTATAGGACAACTTATTTGCACGGGAATGTGATGTTGAGCAAGCCATAATATGGATTGAATGGTTTTCTTGCAACTTCCATCAACACCGGTAATTGCATCATGTACTGACTCATTTATCGAATATAATGATGCTTGAACGCTGAGCAATGGATTAGGAGCCATCTCTATGACAGTATCCTCATCCAAATAAGTCAAATTGCTCAAAACATTAACAGACAAATCGCTTTCTTTGCACAATGACAAGATTTTAATAAAATCTGGATGTAACATAGGCTCTCCGCCACTCAATGTAACGTGTAGGATGTTCATATCGTTGCATTGACCAATAATTTTTTTGATCATTTCAAATGACATTGTACCCGTCTTAATTTCTTGAGGTAAATAGCAATGGACACACCTCTCATTGCATGCTGCTGCTATTTCTATATGAACACTGGTCGGGAACGGGGTATCACCAAAATACTGATGAAAAAAAGCTTGGGTAGAAATGTCATTGCTTCTGATATTACAAGAAGAAGATTTCGAATTGTAATAATGATTATCTCCTAACAATGAACCATCTGGATTACAAACAACATCTCCCTCTTTTTTTAATAAAAACCCCTCATTTACTAATTGTTCGAAAAACTCAATAATATCATCAACCCATTGCTGTCCACTAAAAAATCAAAATAGTTCTTTGAAGTTACTGTAAGTTAGAAAGTTACAAGGCTTTTTTAAGCGCGCCGATTTGAATTTATCTTTGCCGTCTAAACAAACGACGGCAATATGCACAAAGGGAAATACG
>JAFRRE010000060.1 GCA_017428285.1 Bacteroidales bacterium
CACTTCGTTCGCAATGACGCAAAGCGACGATCAAGCAACAACAATTAAACGATTAAACACTCAACAATTCAACAATGAAGAAAAAAGTAGGTCAGGTAACCCCTGAAGAAAAGAACGAAATCCAGCTACTCTTCGAAAGAAGGAACGGCCTGAACGAGCTGGCAAAAATCCTCAGCGCCGACAACACCGAACTCTACGAGAAACTCGTCAAGGACATGGGCGAGACCGGCACCAAGTTCCAAGGCTGGTGGGACCGCATGTCGCAGAAGTACCAATGGGAATCGGCTGAAAACGGCAACTGGGAAATCAATTTTGAGACCAACGAAATCTATTTGGTTACGCAATAATGACACGAGACTACGAGACGCGAGATGTTGGCAATGTCCCGCGTCCCGAAGTCCCGCGTCAAAAAAAACATCAAATCTAAAGCATAACTAACTATGACACTATTATTCATTGGCACAACGGAACTGCTGCTCATCGGCGGCATCGCGCTTCTCATCTTCGGCGGGAAGAAAGTGCCCGAATTGATGCGCGGTTTGGGCAAAGGCATGCAAAGCTTCAAGAAAGGCATGAACGACCCTCTTGACGATAACGAGGAAAAGAAAGATGAAGTGACGGATGAAGCGCAAGCCGAGCCAAAAGAAAACGAAGGCAGCGGACAATAACGCCGACCCGAACATGCTGACCTTCGGCGGACACCTCGAAGTGCTCCGCCGAATGTTGTTCCGCATCATCGCAGTAGTGATGGTGCTGGCGATAGCCATTTTCTGTTTCAAGGACAAGACCTTCGAGTTGCTTTTGGCACCCAGCCAGTGTGATTTCGTCACTTATCGCTACATCGAGAGGTTCTTGCATCGGCTTGGCTCCAGCTTCACCTTCAGCCCATTCCATATCAACATGATTGCCACGGAGTTATCGAGCCAGTTCATGACACATATCTCCACGGCACTCTACTTGGCCTTGCTCGGTGCGTCGCCCTATATTTTGGTCGAGCTGTTCCGCTTCATCACGCCCGCACTTTACGAAAACGAGAAGAAATATTCGGTGCAAGTGGCCGTCACGGTCTACCTGCTTTTCATCGTCGGTGTGCTGATGTCGTATTTCATCCTCTTTCCCATTTCTTTCAGGTTCTTGGGCACCTATCAAGTCTCAAGCATGGTGACACCCAACATCACGCTGAAATCCTACATCAGCACCTTCACGACCTTGACTTTGGTTATGGGATTGGTGTTCCAACTGCCTGTCATCGCGTTTTTCTTGGGTAAACTGGAAGTGGTAAATTCCGAATTCCTAAAACATTACAGGAAGTATGCCCTCATAGTCATCATGCTAATAGCCGCCATCATCACGCCACCAGACTTGATGACGCTCATTTTGGTCACCATACCGCTTTATCTTCTCTATGAGGTGAGTATTATGGTCCTAAAACGCATGGAAAAGCGAAACAATTGATGATTTAATCGTTTTTCCACCAGCTTTATTCAGAAAATCCATATTTTTGCGGCACAAACAAAACCCAAATCCCATGACCTACCTATTGATTTTACTTGGCGTTTCGCTGCTCGTTTCCGCCGTCGGGTGGATTTATTTCATCTATTTCTTCAGCCTCGGCTACGGCTATGGCGTGGCAGCATTGGCCATTACCATGGTCGCACTCTTCAGCAGCGCCATCACATGGCCTACCGCCCTCCTTTGCGCACTCCTGTTCGTGTTCGGTTGCCGCCTCGGCACCTATTTGCTCATTCGCGAGAAGAAGACCGCCGCATACCGCAAGATACTGTACGACCCTTCATTGCAAAAGAAAAAGCCACTCTTTGTCATCCTCACGGTGTGGCTGTTTTGCGCCGTCCTTTATGTGGCACAAGTGAGCCCTGTGGCGTTCCGCCTCGCCAACATCGTCGAAGGCAAAGCCGTGAGCGACCTTTGGGCATGGATCGGTGCAGGCGTCATGCTGCTGGGCATTGTCTTGGAAGCCGTCAGCGATGCACAAAAAAGCAAGGCTAAGAAAAAGGATCCAAAGCGTTTCGTCTCCACTGGACTTTACCGTATCGTTCGCTGTCCCAACTACTTGGGCGAGGTTGTCATTTGGACAGGCAGTCTTATCAGCGGCATCGGAGCGGGTCTCACTGCATGGCAATGGGTCATCGCTGCCATCGGCTACATCGGCATCCTCTATGTGATGTTCAGCGGTGCTCGTCGCCTCGAACTGCGTCAAAACGAAGTGTACGGCAACGACCCCGAATACCAGACCTACGTCAAGAAGACCCCGATTCTGATTCCCTTCTTGCCGATTTATTCCTTGGCCAAGTATAAGTGGCTGCAGGCGTAGAATTGGGATTAGATGAAAAAACAGGTTTATCCACTTGCACATTCCAAATTTTGTCTATCTTTGCGTTTATAAAACAAAAATGCCATGCCGACAATATCAGAGTTTTTCGGAATAAAAATCATCTTACGATTCATTGACCACAATCCGCCGCATTTCCACGCAACCTACCAAAAAGACATGGTATCCATTGAAATCGAGAATGGCAAGGTGAAAGGCGAAATCTCTGAAAGAGCTTTGCGTCTCATTCTTGAATGGCTTGATTTGCATCGTGAGGAGATAAAGGAAGCATGGGAACAAGCCTCCAAAGGCGAGACCCCAAACAAAATAGAACCCTTAAAATAAGAGCCATGACTTGGATTGAAATTACCAATGCGGAATATATCGACGGATATAAAATGTCCCTATTGTTCAATGACGGGCAGAAACGAATTTTTGACTTTCTCCCATTGATAGAGCATTATCCTGTATTCAAACCTTTGCATGATTTGAACCTATTCAAGGCCTTCACAATAACCGACACTCTTGAATGGGATAACGGCAATATTGACATTGCGCCAGAATACATTTATGAGAATGGTGTGAAAGTGTAATCAAAGCAGACCTCCACAATTCGCTACCCAGTGCGTAGCAAATTGCAGCAAAAACTGCGACGGATTATCGCAGTTTTTGGCGTATAGGTCAAAATGCAGGCTGAAAAAAACGAGTAGTAGTTCAATGGGTCATTTTGCAGGCTGAAAATTTAATGCCAAATGTCAGTCGTTTGTTCCAAGTCGCTATCTTTGCCTCACAGCCGAAGCATAGCGGGG